>NZ_NPJK01000005.1:0-197043 GCF_002251285.1 Prevotella sp. P5-64 | reverse complement strand
TTGAGCTGAGATAGATACAAAAAGCCGTAGAGTCTTCTGAAGGCTTCGCCTTTGTGGCTATGGCGCCGCCGACAGTCGGAAAACAAGTTTTCCTTCGTGTCACCACCGCCACAACCACAGTCATGCGAGGCATGACTTCAGAAGACACCACGGGGCAAAAAGCGGCCAACGGCCGTAAAAAAAGTCCGACTACGCCAGTAAAAAAACAGACGCTTACTGTCCTTGCCAAAGGAAAGAAGAAGATAGGCAACGGCCTGCCAATACAGCCTTCCAGGCAGGGCGGCGCAACATGGGGAAGACGGGAGAGAACCTACACGAAAGCAGCTGTTTTTGTACCGGCGGCAGCCGGACTTTTTTTACCGCCAAAGGCGGACTTTTTGTTTTTGCGGCTTTTCAGCCTGCCGACAGGCAGGCGCGGATGGGGGTGGCGGCGAATGTCCGAGAGCGTGCTCTCGACGACATTGCCGACAGCCACAAACGCAAAGGGCGCAGCCCTGAAAAGCCGCAAATCTTTTTGTATCTATAGCACGCTGATTATGCATACTACAACCGCCAGCGACACAAGTAGTCCATTGTGGATGGTACGCACCCTTGATAACTCTGTAGGAGTAGCTGCTGCTTGTGGGCTCCTTGTTTGCAGTTGTTTTTGTACCGGCGACAGCCGGACTTTTTTTACCGCCAAAGGCGGACTTTTTGTTTTTGCGGCTTTTCAGCCTGCCGACAGGCAGGCGCGGATGGGGATGGCGGCGAATGGCTGAGAGCGTGCTCTCGATGACATTGCCGACAGCCACATACGCAAAGGGCGCAGCCCTGAAAAGCCGCAAATCTTTTTGTATCTATATCACGCTGATTATGCATACTACAACCGCTGGCGACACTTTTTTCTTGCCTTTTAGACAGACTATGTCTATAATTATGCGTACCTTTGCACCCATATATATAATAAGGTATGGTAAAACGGAGTGAAATATTGCTGGAGAAGATACGCATGGGCAACGCGATGACCATGCACGAGAAGTTGAGGTTGATAGTTGACCTCAGCGTACCGTCCATTCTGGCACAAATCACCACCGTACTCATGTTCTTCATCGACGCCGCCATGGTGGGACACCTCGGTGCGGCAGCCTCTGCCAGCATCGGACTCATCGAGTCGACCACCTGGCTCATGGGCAGTGTGATGGGAGCGGTATCTACCGGATTCTCTGTCCAGGTGGCCCACTTCATCGGAGCCAACGACTTCGTGAGGGCACGCCAGGTATTCCGCCACGCCCTGGTGTGTGGCGCCGTGGTCAGCATGATGATACTGCTGGTGGGCGTTACCATCCACGGAGCACTACCCTACTGGCTGGGAGGCGGAGAGGACATCGCCGGCGACTCGTCGGCCTACTTCCTCATCTTCTCGTTGGCCATGCCCTTTATCCTGCTGTTCCACCTCAACTCAGCCATGCTCAAGAGCACGGGCAATATGCACATCCCCAGTCTGCTGAGCATCACGATGTGCATACTGGATGTGGTGTTCAACTACTTCTTCATCTACATCCTCGAACTCGGCGTGCGCGGTGCCGCTATGGGTACCTTCTGCGCCTTTGCCATCATCTCGCTCACCATGATGTGGGTTGCCACGAGGCGCAACCGCATCCTCGCCCTGCGCCAGGACACCGCCCCCTTCACCTGGGTATGGCTCTATGTGCGCAACGCCCTGCGCGTGGGTCTTCCCATAGCCATCCAGTCGGCGCTGATGAGTGGTGCCCAGGTAGTAAGCACACTGATAGTGGCGCCATTGGGCAACGTGGCCATCGCCGCCAACTCGTTTGCCATCACTGCCGAGAGTCTCTGCTATATGCCGGGCTATGGTATCGGCGACGCAGCGTCGACACTGGTGGGCCAGACCTATGGAGCGCGACGCGCAGACCTGTGCCGCAACTTCGCCTATATGACCGTGGCACTGGGCATGGGCGTGATGGCAGTGATGGGTGTGGTGATGTATGTCTTCGCCCCCGAGATGATAGGCATGCTGTCGCCCGTCGAAGAGATACGCCGCCTCGGCACCGAGGTGCTGCGCATCGAGGCTTTTGCTGAACCTTTCTTCGCCGCTTCTATCGTCACCTACAGCGTGTGTGTGGGTGCCGGCGACACCATCAAACCCGCTCTGCTCAACCTGGTTTCGATGTGGTGCGTGCGTCTGACGCTTGCTGCCCTGCTCGCCCCCACCTATGGGTTGCGCGGCGTATGGGTTGCCATGGCGATAGAGCTCACTTTCCGTGGTACTATATTCCTCTTCCGCCTCTTCAAAGGCAGATGGATGAGGGGCCTCGCTACCTTCTGACAAGTCTATCGATAGCCATGTGCGCAAATATTGCGCAACTTTTTTTGACGAAAATCAAAAAAAATAAAGAAAACACTATTATATTTCACAGATTTTTAGTAGATTTGCTCACAAATTGTAGTTATTCTGTCATGAAAGACAGTGCAACCGCAATTGAAGACAGTTCGCCCGCACACCGGGAGAACTCCAACTAACGTGAATATAAACTGATAATTAATAACTTAAACGAGTAATAATATGGACAAAACATTACGCAGCTCCTTATTGGATGGCTTACAGGGAGTAAAGCACGCGTACGTAAAGCCATGCGTGAAGACTCGCGGAATTGAGGCAGACAGCCTGCTTAACACTTCCGTAGAATCTACTGTTGACCCAGGAAATACCGACCACGAAGGTGGCGGCGCTCTTGCACCTAAGGACAACTTTAATTTATGGGAGGACTAACAATGATGAAGAAATTGATGTTTCTCGTTGCCATGGTTGCCGGCTTGTTCGCATCATGTACAGACAACACCGTAGTAGACAACAATCAGGACGAAGGCGCCAAGAAGATGAAGCTGTCTATCAACGCCAGCGTTGCCGGCTCACGTGTAGGATTCACTCCCAATGGCGAGGGCCTGAAGGGCTCGTTCCAGGAGGGCGACTATATGATGGTATATTTCCGCACGGCTGATGGCAAATGGCTCAACAAGACCTGCGTGCTCAACTATGAGCCCGGTACTGCTGGCAAGTTCTCTGCCCAGATAGCCGAGATTCCCGAAGGAACCGGTCTGCTCCATATCCTCATCGGTACCACCAAGGGTGGCACTCCTTACATCGATGCCGCTGCCGGCAAGTGCGCGCTCATCAATGACCTGAGCAAGCAGGAGGGTACGCTCGAAGACGCCGCCATGCGCAGCGTTTTCCAGGCTGACCCCATGACCGAAGGCAATCTGGACGTAAACACCGAGAAGAATACCGCCACTCTGAACAATGTTACCTTCGCGCCCAAGACCTCTGTACTCAAGTTGCAGCTCACCTTCCCCGAGGGCGTTACTGTAGCCAAGGGCACTGCACTCACCGTACAGGCTGATGCTACATATAATAAGGTACAGATTTCTGGTGGCAATCCTGGCGGCAGCAGTACTCCTGCAGGCGCCAAGGGCAAAGCTACATTCACTGTAAAGGTAGGTGAAGTAAGCGGCAATGTCGCTACTGCCTATATGACCATCTGGCCCAACGTGAGTGAAAACGAGTTCAGCACCGTCAACATTTCTACCGAAATCGACGGCAAGAAGTATGCTGGCGAGTATCTGAAGAACCACGCAGCCAAGCTCGAGGCAGGCAAGCTCTATACCGTGGCAACAGCCATGGCCAAGCAGAAGACCGAAAAGACCATCTGGGTAAAGGACAACGAGGCCGACGTGGCTGACGCCGTAGACGGTACCGTTAACTCTGAGGCAGACTGGCTCACCTACGCCGCAGGCAAGGTACACGCCAAGGCCAACGAGACTGGCGCTCCACGTACTGGCGTCATCACCGTAGGCGATGTCAAGTTTACCGTTACTCAGATTGAACCCAAGGACTTCAAGGGTACATATACTTTCACTGCCAAGGTATTTGCCGGCAAGGTAGCTTCCTATCACGCAGCTCAAGACCCCAAGTCTTGGGATGTTACCATCGGCGAGCCTCGCAAGGCTGTCACTCTGACCGACGCTGACGGTGAGACCAAACACACCAACAATGTAGGTATCAAGGGTCTCTACTTCGATGCCATCATGGACGCTTGTATCGAGATTGACTATGAGAACCAGAAGGCCAAGATGGGTGTATTCTACGATGCACGCCCCGAAGAGGCACAGAAGATAGCAGCAGAAGGCGATGCCAAGGGTCTCTATGCACGCTTCGTACCTACACTGGTTACCCGCACTGCTGCAGCATGGGCAAGTCCATGGAAGTTTGACGAGGTTAACCTGGGAAATCCCAACTATGCATGGGCATGGTTCCCATTGCAGGCTGACCTGAAGACCTTCATGTACTACAACCGCGCTGGCAACAATGTAGAATTCTCTACCGTAAGCCAATATTCTGACGCTACTATGAACCAGATTGCCGGTATCGACATTGTAGCTACTGCTACTGCAGACGGCATTCCCACTGGCTACGCCAACGTATACCAGGTGAATGCCAAGGGCAAGCCCGGTACAAGTTTCGTACGCAAATAAACTTATCGGATAAACAATAAACCGCAGGCACCTGCTTGGAAAGTAATCGCTTTACAAGCAGGTGTTTTTTCTAACAATCGTGAGCGATGCCCTGCTGGCACCAGCCATCCTTTCCCTGCTGGCTACCATCGCCACCACAACCACACAAACAATAACCTTGGCGCCCATGACTACAGGTGCCTTATATAGATACAACATGAAAAAGAGTAACAATGCAACCACTATTACCCGTGACGCGTATGTGAAGCCTCTGTGCAAAACCCGCGCCATTGAGACTGGCAGCGAGATTTGCAACGCCTCTGTTCCTGACGTGGAACCAGGCGGCGACATGGATCGCGTTAGTAGTTTTTTACCCAACGAAGAAGAGAAGGAGGGACTATGGAACTGAAGAAAATCTTTGGCGGCATAGCTCTCGCCGCCCTCGTAGCCGCATGTTCGTCTGACGACATCGCGCCCATGACTCCCGACACCCCGCAGACCGGCAAGCTGACCATCCGCACCTCTCTCCCCAGCACCCGTGTGGGTCTGAGTGAGCAGGGCGAAGCCACCAACCCCGGACTCAAGGTGCAGTGGAAAGCCGACGACAAGCTCGCCGTAAACTGCTACCAGCAGAACAGCGTGAGCACATTCACCGCAGGCACCATAAGCAGCGACGGCCACAACGCCGAGTTTACCGGCACACTGGCAAGCACTCCCACCGGGAAGACTACCCTCTTCGCCGTCAACCAGATAGTCGCAGCGCCCATCGTTGACGCCACAGCCAAGCTCGACCTGACCACACAGACGGGAAAGATAGAAGACCTGGGCAACTATGACCTGCTGTCGGCCAAGGGTGAATACGTCCCCACCAACAATGGCAAGATAGACCTGAGCATGAAGCACAACGTGGGCTTCATCCGCGGCACCATCATCCTGCCCTTCACCCCCACCACCGAGACCTACGCCGTAAAGCTCAAAGCCGACGGCCTCGCCACAGGAGTATGGTTCTCGCTGAAGGACGGTAGCGAAAGCAACCAGTCGACCGGCGACATCAACATCAGCGCCGCCAAGGTAGACGGCAACAAGCTGACCTTCTATGCCGCCGTGCTGCCCCAGACGCTCAAGAACATGCGCGCCGACATCGTGGGCCCCAGCGCCGAAGCATACAATGACCTCTTCATCACCGACAACTTCCAGGTAGAGGCAGGCAAACTGTACACCGTGACCCGCAGCAACGAGAAGCTGGCCGACGTATCGCTCTGGACCGACAACAAGGCGTGGAGCAAGACCTACGACGTGGCCAAGTACAAGATTACCACCATCGAGCGCATACCTGCCGAGGGCAGCGACTGGCTCAGCGTGACCTCAGACGGTACCCAGGTCATCGTATCTGCCACCGCCAACACCACCGGCGCACCCCGCCAGGCCAAGCTCATCTTCGGCAACGGCAGCCAGAAGACCACCATCGACCTCACCCAGATAGAAGAGACCGACTTCGCAGGCGTATGGGATATGACAGCTTTCAAGACATTCTACACCAAGGGCTCTGCCTCTACCACCAACTATGACAGCAAGTGGAGCGCCGCAGGCACCACGCCCAGCGACAACCGCACCGACCTGAAGATAGTGGATGGCGTGAACTACAACAACAAGACCGAGCTGAACCTGGTCAACAAGACCGGCAAGACCGTCACCGCATACGAGAGTCTGAGCCAGAACTCGCAGAAAGCCACCAACAACGTGAGCATCACCGGACTCTTCGAGAATCTGAAGACCGAAGCCCTCACCAAGGTCGACCACTCTGCCAAGCAGGCTACCGTGGGCATCTTCATCGACACCCATACCTCGACCAAGGCACAGCGCCTCTACACCGGACAGTATGCCGGAGAGTACGCAGCCCTGATGCCTGAGTTGAGCACCAAGATCAACGGCGGCTGGTCGTTCCAGTATGCCACCATCGGCGGCGTGCAGTACACATGGTATACAGGCACCGTGAGCGTAGTGGGTCATACCACCACCGTGCGCTGGAACGCCAATACCAGCGGTATGCACAAGCTGAAGACCTCGGACAAAACACCCTCGCTCTATATCTGCGGTCTGCAGGTGATGCGCTATTACAACAACAGCATCTCTTCCACCAGCATGATACGCCAGAAGCCCGGCGGCTACTCAGCCTCCAACTTCGCTGCCTACGCCGTGACCTATCAGGGCGACATCGTCATCAAGCGCACCGCCTCGGGCTACAAGGATGTAGAGATAGGCGGCGGAAACAATTAATCCAACCCATCCAGCACACGAAAGAAGTATGAAGAAGATATTATATTCACTGCTCGCAGCTGCCCTGATGGCAGGTTGCAGCAACGTAGAGGAACAGGTGACACCCGGCACCGAGCCTGGCAACGACTTCGATGTCACCGCCTGCAAGATAGCCCCCACCCGCGTAGGTTATACCGAGGATGGCGGCGCCCTCACCGCCCAGTGGGAACAGACCGACCTCATCAGCATCTACGCCGATGCAGGTGTGAACCCCAACCGCGGTACCCTCAAATTTGTAAGCTATAAGGGAAGCGACAAGAGCAACGCCAACTTCAAGGGTCACTTCGACCGCGACGTAGCCACCACCACCCCCATCTACGCCTACGCCCAGTACCCCAATGTGTATAACCAAGCCGACGCCATCGTCAACGACCTGCACTTCCAGACCGGCAAGCTCACCGGCGAAGGTAGCGCCACTACCCACGACGTGCTCTTCGCCACCGGCACCTACGACCCCAACGCCACCGAGCCGCTGGCGCTTACCTTCCAGCGCAAGATGGCAATCGTGAAGCTCGACATGACGCTGCCCGACGAGGTGACCACCAAGCCCACAAGCGTGAGCATCATGGGTGCGGGTGTATATAATAATGTGTCGCTCAACATCGCCGACGCTACGCTGAAGACCGGCGAAGAAGGCGCCATCACCATAGATACCGAAGGCCTCGCCCTCAACGGCCACAGCCTTACCGTCTATGCAGCCCTCTACCCCAACGACATCAAGGCTCTGAAAGCCACTGTCAAGGTGGGCACCAAGGCATACATCGTCCACTTCGGCGACGTAGCCCTCACTGCCGGCGCCTTCAAGGCGGTAGCCTCTACCAGCGTCAATACCATCGACAGCGACGTGACCGGTAAGGTGACCGACCAGAACGGCAACGCCATCGAGGGAGTAGTGGTCAGCGACGGTTTCACCTGTGTGAAGACCGACGCACAGGGCAAGTATGCCTTCAACCGCAACGCCAACGCCAAGTTTGTCTACTACACCGTGCCCGCCGACTGCGAGGTGCCCGTACACTCTGCCACCGACAACACCGCCAACTTCTACCTGCCTCTCGCCGAGGGCACCTACGAGTACGACTTCAAGCTCACCAAGCTCGCCGGCGGCAAGGAGACCAACCACATGATGATTGTCATCGGCGACCCACAGGTGACCAACAAGTTCAACCCCTACTACGAGAGCGCCGACGACAACATGATTAACAAGAGCGACGTGATGCGCTTCACCGACGAGACCATGGCCGACATCAAGAAGACCATCGCCTCGCTGCCCGCCAGCACCCCCGTCTACGGCCTCACCATGGGCGACGACGTGCAGTACTACGGCGGTTTCAATGCCAACCTCGAAGCCGAAATCCGCGCCAAGCTCGGTTCGACCAAGATGCGCCTCTTCTCGGTCATCGGCAACCACGACCAGGACGGTAGCGCCCTCTACAAGAGCAAGTGGGAAGAGGCCTGGGGCCCCACCGACTACTCTTTCGACCGTGGCGACGTACACTATGTATGCTTCAACAACGTATACTTCTACTCTGGCGCCACTTACTACCAGCCCGGCGAGCTCACCAATGAGCAGATGGCTTGGCTCGAGAGCGACCTGAAGCTGGCCGACAAGAGCAAGATGGTGGTGCTGAGCTACCACATCCCGCTCACCTTCGGCAACCGCCGTCTCAGCGGTGCCACCGACATGGGCAGCGGCCACTATGCCTCTACCCGATTGGGCAAGATACTCACCCTGCTCAACCAGTTTGCCGGCTACCGTCTCTTCTGCGGTCACACCCACTTCGCTGTCAACAACGAGATAATCTTCGAGGGCAAGGAGGTTTATGAGCGCAGCCACGCCGCAGCCTGTGGCGACATCTGGCAGTCCAACATCAACATCGACGGTACCCCCAACGGCTACTATGTCTACACCATGGACGGTGCAACCATCAGCAACTGCTACTACAAGGGCGCCAACTGGGACAAGAACAAGCAGATGTCTGTATTCCGTGCCGACACCGACTTCAACGGTGAGAGCTATGCCGCCGACTGGCTGCTGGGCAAGGGCAAGGGTACCATCGTGGCCAATATCTTCAACGCCGACTCCAAGTGGAAGGTCTATGCCGTGGAAGGCGGCGTGAAGACCGAGATGACCCGTCTGCAGAGCACTCCCGGACAGGATGCCTTTGCCGTGGGTTACCACAAGAAGTATGCTGTAGCCAACAAGTACAACTTCTTCAGCAAGAACAACGGCTATCTGAAGATGAACCACTGGTATTCGTACATCCCCAAGGACGCCAACGCCGTGATCACCATCGAGGCCACCGACCCCTTCGGCAATACCTATACCGCAAGCAGCAAGGACGCCGTGACCGAGCCGTTCTATAACTATGCCCACTACTACGGCAAGTAACAAGACCAGATAAAACCATCAAAGCGGAAGTCGCACCCAGCCCATCATCTGGGTGCGGCTTTTGCTTATAACAATAATCAGCAACAAGACAACCATACATGAGAAAGACAACCCTATTGACGGCTCTGGCCACCATGGCGCTCGCCATGCTCAGCCCCGTGCAGGCCGCAGCCCAAAGTGACACACTGAAGTTTACCGGAACCTTCACCGACCAGAAAGGACGCCCCATGCGCGGGGTGGTGGTGAGCAACGGGTTCACCTGCGTGCAGACCGACACCAAGGGCAACTACGAGCTGCCCTACAACAGCGCCACCAAGTTTGTATACTTCACCGTACCCGCCGACTGTGAGGTGCCCACCCACTCAGCCACCGACAATACCGCCTGCTTCTACCGGCAGGTAGTAGACAGCGTGAAGCGTTATGACTTCCAGCTCACCCGTATGCCCCGAGGCAAGGAGAAAAGCTACAAGCTCATCGTCATCGGCGACCCGCAGGTGACCAATGCCTATGGCCCCTATTTCCAGGGCCCCAACGACAACGCCGTGCGCAAGAGCGATATAGACCGTTTCACCGACGAGACCATGGCCGACATCAAGAAGACCCTCGCCTCGCTGCCCGACGATATGCCCGTCTATGCGCTCAGCATGGGCGACAACGTGCAGTACTATGGTGGCTACAACGAGAAACTGGAGGGCCAGATGCGCGCCGTGCTCGGCTCTACCCGCATGCGCACGTTCTCGGTCATCGGCAACCACGACCAGGACGGCAAGGCGCTCTTCAAGCGCAAGTGGGAAGAGGCATGGGGACCCACCGACTACTCCTTCGACCGCGGCAACGTGCACTATGTGTGCATCAACAATGTCATCTACTACCGGGGCGGTGCCTACTACCAGCCCGGCGAGCTCACCGACGAGCAGATGGCCTGGCTCGAGAGCGACCTCAGCCTGGTGCCCAAGAACAAGATGGTGGTGCTGAGCTACCACATCCCCTTCACCTTCGGCAACCGTACCCTCAAGCCCAATCCCAATGACATGGGCAAGGGCCACTACGCCTCCAACCGTCTGGAGAAGATACTCCTGATGCTCGACAGGTTCAAGGGCTACCAGCTCTTCTGCGGACACACCCACTTTGCCATCAACAACGAGATAGAACTCAACGGCCGTCAGGTGCTCGAGCGCTGTCATGCCGCCGCCTGTGGCGACATCTGGCAGTCCAACCTCAACATCGACGGTGTGCCCAATGGCTATTACGTCTACAGCGTCAAGGGTAACAAGATTGACGACTGTTATTATAAAGGTACGCGATGGGACAAGAGCCGCCAGATGACGCTCTTCCTCGCCGACACCGACTTCAATGGCGAGAGCTATGCCGCCGACTGGAACCTGCCGCGTGGCAAGGGCATCATCGTGGCCAATGTCTTCAACGCCGACTCGGGCTGGCGACTCTTCGCCATCGAGAATGGAGTGAAGACAGAGATGACCCGACTGCAGAAGACGCCCTGCCAGGACGCCTTTGCCGTGGGCTATCACCACAAGTATGTCAAGTCAAATCCCTACAACTTCTTCAGCAAGCGCAACGGTTACCTGAAGATGAACCACTGGTACTTCTACCAGCCCAAGGACCCCAAAGCGATTGTCACCATCGTGGCCAAAGACCGCTACGGCAACACCTACACTGAGACGAGCGACAAGGTGGTCACCGAGCCTTTCTACAACTATGCCCACTACTACGTGGACGAAGAGTAGACCGCCTCGCCCATAAAGCCGACACGCAGTAGCCGCATCCATAGATGCCGTTACTGCGTGTTTGTTTTGTACCCCCATGCGCCGCTCATCATCATCCATGCGCCCGGTGCTGCCGTTCTGGCCGCCGCCATCATGACGATAATCCTACGCTGTCATGGCAGTGGCGCTCGGCTGCCATTGCGTTGGCGCCCTGCACGGCTTGCGGCTGAGCGAATGTGGCGGTGGCTGGCATGGAGACGAAAAAAGGCGACCCTCTGTGGAGCCGCCTTCTTCAAAAGTGCATTTCTACACTTTCATTTTCTCTCTCAAAATTCTCTTTTTGTTATCCAAAAGCAAAGGACAGTCATCGCGACTACACCTGTGCATATGTCTAATTACCTAACTTAATACCTATGACAATCACTTATGTCTAAATGCAAATGCAAATGTTATCCTTATCTTTATTACCTTGAACAGAAATACCCTTATTTCTTATTTCTGATGCAAAGTTAAGCGTTTTCTGACATTTAGAAAGCATTCCTATGGAAAAAGTTTACAAAATGATTATATTTTTGATATACATCAACACACCCAAGATTGGCTCTATTGCTCCAGAGGCTGTAGATAGGCGTGCCCAAGGGACTGATACGGGGTAGCAGAGCCTGATGCCCACCCGCCAATATCCATGGCAGACAGCCTTTTGCCGCCTTGGCTGGACGAGTCATGCCCCCGCCCGCTCCGCCATCCGCCTTCGCTCGGCCCGCCATGCCCTCCGGCAAGACTGGAGATGAGAGTCAGCAGCTCGTATCGTAAGGCACGAGGCCACGTAACATAAGAAACGAAAGCCCGTATCATACGATACGCAGGCTCGTGCCTTACGATACGAGCCGGCAATGACGGTCGGCAGGGGCACAAAGGCTCTGGAAAAGAGGGGATAGATGGTCAGTAGACGCGCCGAGCGGATCGGCAGAGTTGTGGTAATTACGCCATTACCCACGGAGCGATGCAGCAGGATTGGGGCATAAAACGCCGAAAAGACAAGGATAATGAAGAAAAATCGAAAAAAGATGAAGAAATATTTGGAGATATGGAATAATTATGGTATATTGCGCCACTTTTAACATGGGAAAGCATACAAACTGACCATCAACCAACTAACAAGTTTAATACAAATGATGAGACAACTGAAGATATCCAACAGCATCACCAATCGTGATCAGACTTTAGGCTCCTACCTCACCTGGATAGCCAAATTCCCCCTTCTCAATATAGAAGAGGAAATAGAACTCGCCCAGAAAATCAAACACGGCGGAACGGAGGGCGAGAAAGCCAGAGAGAAGTTGGTCACCTCCAACCTGCGCTTCGTGGTATCGGTCGCCAAGCAATACCAGCACCAGGGTTTGGCGCTCAGCGACCTCATCAACGAGGGCAACATAGGTCTGATGAAGGCTGCCGACAAGTTTGACGAGACCCGTGGCTTCAAGTTCATCTCCTATGCAGTGTGGTGGATACGCCAGAGCGTGCTGCAAGCCATCTCGGAGCAGGGCCGCATGGTGCGGCTGCCGCTCAATGTGGAGGGCGTGCTGCACACCATAGCCAACGCCACCAACGACTTCATGCAGAAACACCAGCGGCTGCCCTCGGTCGACGAACTGGCAGCCATCACCAATGTAGACCCTGAAAAAATCGGTCAGGTGCTGAAGAGCCACGGCCCTCATACCAGCATCGACACGCCCCTGCAGTCTGGCGAAGACACGACGATAGCCGACACGATACAGGCCGACAGCAAATGGAGCCCCGACAAGGAGGCCGACTCAAAGAGTCTCACCGACGAGCTCTGCCAGGTCATGCAGAAGGTGCTCAAGGAGCGCGAGATGACCATCGTGAGATACTGCTTCGGCATAGGCTGTCCCGAAAAGGGACTGGAAGAGATAGGCGACCTGTTCAATCTCACCCGCGAGCGCGTGCGCCAGATACGCGAGCGCTGCATCCTCAAGCTCAAAGGCAGCGACCAGGCCCACATTCTCGCCAAGTACTTGGGGTAGGCGCCCACCTTATTATATATATAGCGCAGGGACAGACTCCTTGCCAGCACTGCAGCCAGGGCACTACCCACAGAGGGTGGTGCCCTGCCGCTTGCTGCCCCCGGCAAGGCTGTGGATGGGAAGGGCTACAGCGACGATAGGGAAAAAAAATATCCGCAATACCAGTCGGTCGGTATTGCGGATAATTGTAATATGCTGTGTATTTGCTTTCTGTACAGTCGCCAGCTCGGCTTACGGTCGGGTTGTTCCGGGACGATGGAACGAAACCAGCGTGAGGTCGAACACCAGCGTAGAGTAGCCCGGAATAGATGTGGTGGCACCACTGGGGGCGTAGGTCGACTTGCCGTAACCCAGAGCGTAGGGAATGGTGACACGCCAGCGGTCGCCGGGGTGCATATTGAGCAGCGCTGTGGTGAAACCGTCGATGAAGGTCGACGCGGTGTAGGTCGTGGAGTTCATCGTGGTGAGGTCGTAGTCTCCCGTCCATGTCTGATCGAACACATATCCTGCGGGGTACGATGTCGTGGGGATAAAGCAACCACGGTAGTGTATCGTCACGGAGTCGGTGTACATAGGACTCTCGGTGCTGGTTCCCTCGTGGAGCACTTCGGCTACGATGTAATTGTCGGGGTTTGTGGCCACATTCTCGGGCAAGTCCCAACTGCGTATTACCTTGTACCTGGCTGGATTGCTCTTGGCTGTCTGGTAGAGATTGTTGAAGTAAGTCTCATTGCGATTCTGCCAATCCTCAAACTCGCTGGGCTCGCCGGGGGTCTCGGAGCACGATGCCATCACGAGAGGCAATGCCATCAATAAGAATTTTACGATATTCTTTATCATCTATTATACTATGTATATCCTCCCTGCCGTCGGTGGACAACAGGGAGGATGTGAAAAAATCAATTGAGCTTCTTGAGCAGACTGGTGATGCTCACGCGGTCTTCGATGATGGCGCGGAGCTGGTCTACAGGCACACGCTCCTGCTTCATCGTGTCGCGATAGCGCAGGGTAACGGTGTTGTCGGTAAGGGTATCGCCATCGACGGTGACACAGAAGGGAGTACCGATGGCATCCTGGCGGCGGTAACGCTTGCCGATAGAGTCCTTGGCCTCGATATGTGTGTTGAAGTGGAACTTCAGGTCATTGACAATCTCCTGTGCCTTCTCGGGCAGTCCGTCCTTGTTGACCAGGGGCAGCACGGCACACTTGACGGGAGCCAGTGGCTCGGGCAACTTGAGCACTACGCGGCTGCCGTTCTCGAGCTGTTCCTCGGTGTAGGCATGGCACATCACGCTGAGGAACATACGGTCTACGCCGATAGAGGTTTCAACATCGTAAGGTACATAGCTCTCATTGGTTTCGGGGTCAAAATACTTGATTTGACGACCACTGTACTTCTCATGCTGAGAGAGATCGAAGTTAGTACGTGAGTGAATACCCTCAACCTCCTTGAAGCCGAATGGCATGCGGAACTCGATGTCGGTGGCGGCATTGGCGTAGTGAGCCAACTTCTCGTGGTCGTGGAAGCGATAGTTCTCGGCGCCCATGCCAAGAGCCTCGTGCCACTTGAGGCGATACTGCTTCCAGTACTCGAACCACTTCATCTCCGTACCGGGCTGGCAGAAGAACTGCATCTCCATCTGCTCAAACTCACGCATACGGAATACGAACTGGCGGGCCACTATCTCGTTGCGGAAAGCCTTTCCTATCTGTGCGATACCGAAGGGCAGCTTCATGCGGCCAGTCTTCTGCACGTTGAGGTAGTTGACAAAGATACCCTGGGCGGTCTCGGGACGCAGGTAAATCTTGTTGGTAGTGTCGGAGACAGAACCCATCTCGGTAGAGAACATCAGGTTGAACTGGCGCACATCGGTCCAGTTCTTGGTGCCGCTGATAGGGTCTACAATGTTCTCGTCGAGGATTATCTGCTTCAGCTCCTCAAGGTTGGGACCCTGCATTGCCTCGGTGTAACGTGCATGAAGAGCGTCGCGCTTCTGCTGATGCTCGAGCACACGGGGATTGGTAGCGCGGAATTTCTGCTCATCAAAGGCGTCGCCGAACTTCTTGGCGGCCTTGGCAACCTCCTTGTCTATCTTCTCCTCGTACTTGGCTATCTGGTCTTCGATGAGCACGTCGGCACGATAACGCTTCTTGGAGTCGCGGTTATCGATAAGTGGGTCGTTGAACGCATCGACGTGGCCGGAAGCCTTCCACACGGTCGGGTGCATGAAGATGGCGGCGTCGATACCCACGATATTGCTGTGCATCAGCACCATCGACTTCCACCAATATTCCTTGATATTATTCTTAAGCTCAACGCCGTTCTGACCGTAGTCATACACGGCGGCGAGACCGTCGTAAATGTCTGAACTGGGAAAAACAAAGCCATACTCTTTGCAATGGCTGACTATTTTCTTGAAAACATCTTCTTGTGCCATAATTGATTTATCTTCGTTAAATGCTGACTGCAAAGGTACTACAAAAAATAGATACCCGCTAAGATATAGTCGTTTATTTTTCGGTTTTAATCAAAAATTAACTACTCATACAGACGCACCGGACCCAGCAGACCCATAGAGCGCAGAGGGTGATTGCGCTTGATTACATAGCGCTGTGCCACCTTGTTGTCCTTGAGGGTATGCATGTAATTGCCCATGAGGGTGGTCACCTTGACCTCGATGGTGTTGGCACCGGCATGGAGCATGCCTTCGACGTCGATGACGCGGTCGCCAAACCACTGCACCCCGGCTGGGCGTCCATTGATCTTGACCTCGGCTATCTCGCACACGCGTCCTAAGTTAAGGTATTTGGGCATGCGTCCGCTCTCCACATTGACGGTGGTGGTGTAGGTGATGTCGCCCATGAAGTGGGAGTACTCCGTGTTCTTCAGGTCCTGCAGGCTGTCGGGCATGGCCATCGTCTTGACCCATCCCTCGCGCGAGTGGTGCAGGCTGGCGGTCCAGTTGCCCAACTCGATGTACTGCTCGCCCTGCAGAGGCTTGCGCTTGTAGACGGGAGCCTTGGCCTTGACATCGTTGAAGACCACGAAGAAGGCCTCAGCGGGACCCATGTCGAGGTGCAGACGCTGGCCGTCGAGCTTGAGCGTGTAGCGCTTGCCGTCGGCGGGGTCGTAGAGCCATGCCGACTTGCCACGGGTCATGCTCTCGGGGAAGACCACATCGGTCTGCTTGCTGTCTTTCAGGTTGACATTGGCAAAGAAGAAGAGGTCGGAACCATCGTCGGCCTTGTATCTGTTCTGGAGCACAAAGCGGTCGGGGTTGGTAATGGTAACGGCGTGGGAGAGCTGATACTTGTCCATCACGTTGCGATACCACTCGAGATACTTGCCGTCCTGGGGCTTCTCGAGCAGCACGAAGCGGTCGGCGTAGCCCTTGAGCTCGTCAACGGTGGCACGCATCTTGGCGTCGCGCTCCTGATAGTCCTTCAGACCGAGCGAGCGCTGGGGATAGGTGCCGATGCAGAACACGCGGCCACCACCACGGACAAACTCGAGCAGCTTGTCCATCACGCCCTGGGTAGTGCCCTTGACATCGGGCAGGAAGATAGCCGAATAGCTCTTGGGGCCATAGCAGAGATGGCCATCGCGCACGTCGCATTTCTCGATGATGCTCTCGCTGAGATAGTCGGCGCCGCCGCCATTCTTATGGATGGCTTCCCAGATGAGGGAAGTATAGGTCACGTTGAGGTCGCGGGGGAACGGCTCGGTCTGCACGCCCATCTCGGTCCACAGGTCGGCGTTGGGGGGCAGTATGGCAATGTCGGTCTGCATGTCCACATTCTGCAGGATGCTGCTCACGCGGGCACGGTAGTTGTTCAGATACTTCCAGTAGGGGAACCATGTGTTCTTCTCGTTATAGTAGCTGCCATACTGGACCCATCCGGGGAATGCCACATCGCGCGGGCTGTAGTTGAAGCCATGCCATACGGAGTGGGTAACACCCGAGAAGGCCGACATGTCGGTGCCTATCTTGATAAGTTCGAGCGGGGTGTTGAAGACGAGATACGTATTGGTCATCTCCTCACAGCTCACGAGGCGCTTGCCGGTAAGGTGGGCTGCCGAAGAGACATACTTGTCTATCATCGTATATCCGCGGCCACGGCGGTAGTCCCTATCGCCCATCTCTTCACCCAGACGGTGGCGCAACCAGTTGGTAGTCCACGACTCGCCTTCGGGAATGTCGTAGGAGAGGGATGACTCGAGTGGGAAGAAGCCTCGTCCGTAAGCCTGGGCACGCGACTTGACGCCCTTTTCCTTGCACCATGAGGTGAAGGTATTGGTATATCGCTCCTGCAGCAACTCGGCCTTGGTCAGCTCGAAGTCGTAGCGCACGCGGTCTACCTGGTTCTTGAAGTCGGGGCCCTTCTTGGCACCGAAGATATAGCTCTCCACATCGCCCAGGCGTCCTACCTTGAACATGGTGAAGGGCAGCCAGGGCATCACGTCATAACCGCGACGGCGCTTGAACTCCTCGCGGAAGTCGTCGGTCCAGTTGGTACCCTCGAGCTCCATACTGTCGACGAAGAACGAACGCAACCAGCGCGAGAGGGGACCCGTCTTGGTCTCAATGGTATTGTACATATTGTCGAGATAACGGCGTACGGCACCCGCATTCATGTGGTCGAGTATGCTGCCGGCTGCTCCGGGAGCGCCGTTGATGACCGATGCGAAGGAGTCGAAGCGCACCATGGCGTAGAGCTGATACTTGCCCTCGGCGGGGGTGTCTACTACGTAGTTGCCATTGGCAAACTCGGCGGTGACATCCTTGGCCTGGCGGAAGTCATTGATGGAGTCGGGCACGAGATAAGCTATCTCCAAGCGGGGCTCGCGGGCTGAGTTGGTGATAGACACTCCAGGGTCGAGGCGCTTGAAGAGGTCAAACTTGGAGAACTCGTAATGACGGCCGGGAGTCAGAGGGATGGCAGCGGTAAGCAGCACCGATGCACGGTCTTTGTGGGGCAGAGTCTCGCTGCCGAAGGGCCATCCCGAACCGATGAGCAGGTCGCAGGTCATGCCGATGCGGCGTGCCTCGGTCAGCGTGGTATCGAGGGCCTCAAGCCAGGGCTGGCTGAGCCAGGTGAGCTGCTTGTAGCCGTGCTGGTCGGCACCGTAGGGCAGCGAGATGGGATTAATCTCGACACCGCCGATGCCTGCATCGCGCAACAAGTGGAGCTCGCGCACAAGCTCCTTGCCTACGACGGCATCGCCGTTCCACCACCAGCGCACGAAGGGACGATAGCGGCTGTCCGGGTTCTGAAACTGGGCATACAACGCCTGCGCCGAGAGCTTGCTCGGCTTATTGTCGGCATGCACGGGCATCAGCGCCATGGCCGACAGGATCAGGGTAAAGATAACATTTTTCATAATTGGTAACAAAATTACCATGATTAGGCGGGGAAGGCTAACCATAATCGTTAAAACTCACTAAAATATCATTATTCATAGGCGAATAACAAAAAGAGAGAGCCCGAGCGAGAAGGCTGTGGCCTCCGTCACTCGGGCTCTGGTTATGGGGATGATTATGCGTTTACATATCTTCGGCGAAGAGAGGGTCTTCGGGCATAACCATTACTGGCTTCTGGTCGAACTCACGAAGGAAGTTCTCGGGCACATACTCCTTGTTGACAACGAGGCGGAACATGTAGTCGCGGAACCAGCGGTCGGTCATGATGAAGCATCCACCGAAGCCGTTGTCAGCTCCCCAGCTGTTTTCCACCTTCCACTTCACAGGCTTGCCGTCCTTGTCCAGGTCTACGGCAGTGAGGGTCATGGCGTGGGTAGAGCCGCTGTCGAAGGTTTCGATGCGCTGGGCCTTGTCCATGCCGAAGGTGATGCCGAAGAGCGATCCGTAGTCAAAGTTCTCAGTGTCGAGATAGCCGCGCTTGCGGTCGAGCTGCTTGCCCACATCGTAGCTGGAGTACATCTTGCTGCCACCCTTGATACTGGCTATGGCAAGCTGGGCAATATCGTCCATAGGCAGGTTGAGATACTTCCAGTTGTGGCCGTCATAGGTGTGGCGGTCATACTCCACCTCGTAGGTCTTGTGGTATTCGCGGCGAGGGTCGTTCATCACCATAATGAAGGAGCCGTTGAGCGAGTGGCCTACGGTCTCTTCGTAGAACGACTTGGGGGTATAGCGCTTGGCGGGAGTCAGGGTGCGTCCGTTCTTGTCGGTGAAGGCGTAGGTAAACTCCTGCACGGGTTCGCCGATGGTAAGAGCCAGGATGTGGTAGATGGTGCCCAGCATCTCGGTCTTGCGCTTGCGGATGTCCTGAGCCTTCTTGCCGGCAGCCACCATCGAGCGCAGCTCAAGACCATACTCACGCAGTTTGGAAGAGATAATCCTTGCCATGCGGCTGGTATTGTCAGACGAGTAGGTCTCGGGCATCACTGCCATAGGCACCAGTCCGTACTTCTCGGCGAGGTCGGCCACGCCACAGAAGGTACCGCCATCGTTGATGGGGTGCTGGAAGAAGAAGCGCACACGCTGGTCGTCGATGGGCTTACGGGCATTGTCGATGACGCCTTGGAGCATGAGGTTGGCCTTCTCCAGCTGGTCGTAGAAGAAGAGATAAGCCTGTGAATACTCTACACAGAGGCTGTCCTGATGCTGCTTGGCAAAGTTGGCGCGCAGCACATTGAAGCCAGAGAACATCCAGCAGCGGCCCGAACTGCGTTGGTTGTGAATCTTCTGCTTGGGAGTCTCGTTGCTGAAGTGGGTGTCTACAGGGCGTTTGGCAGCATAATTCTTGGCCAGGTCGTCGATAGAGTTGGCGGCAATGGCATTGAAGAGCGCCTTGTCTTGAGCCGCTGTAGGCTGAGCCTTGCGGATGGCAGCGAGCATATCATTGCTGAGCCCGCCGTCATGCTTCTGCGCCGAGGCGGTAACCGCTCCCATCAGCGCCAGAGCAATAAGAAGTGTCGTTTGTTTCATCATCGTTTATAATAAATTAGTAATTGCTGTCTATGATGCTACAAAGTTAGCACTTTCTGCCGAGCCGAAGGGGATAAAAATGATAAAATCTCTGATGATAATGCGAAAAAACAGCCCGGCGGAGTTAATCTTTGGCCTCGGGATGCTCGACATCGCGGCGCGACTTCGACTTGGTGACGAGCCATACGCCCGAGAAGACGAGGATTACCGCCAGCGCCTGACTCAGCGTGAATACGGCCAGACCCGTAAGCACCGACACGGTGACCGACACGATGGGTTGCACATAATTGTACACGCTCACCACGGTGGGACGCAGCACCTGCTGGCCAGCCATCATCAACAGGTAGCTCACAAACGTGCCGAAGAAGACCACAAAGCCTGCCTCTGCCCAGGTGGTAAGAGCCACTGCCGACCAGTCGTTGGCCATCAGGTGGGGCGAGGCTATGGGCAGGATGTAGAGCGATGCCCAGAGAAACATCCACTTGTTGACGGTGATGACGGAATAGCGGCGCACCAGCTTGCTGAACAGCGCCAGATAGAGGGCAAACGACAACTGGGCCATCATGCACAGCACGTCGCCTCGCAAGTCGCCCACCCGGGCGTTGGCTGCCGACACGCTGCTCACGATCAGGATGACGGCGCCGCCACAGCCCATCGCTACCCCACCCGCCTTCATCGCCGACAGGGGCTCGCGCAGGATGAAGAACGACAGCACCATGGCGAAGATGGGCATCGATGTGGTGACGATGCTGGCATTGACGGGCGAGGTGATGCCCAGTCCGATGGTATACATGCACTGGTTGAACACGATGCCAAACAGTGCCGCCACAGCCAACAACAGCACATCGCGGCGTGCCATGCGCTCACGGGGCGCAAAGAGCGACGCCGTCCAGAACAGCAGCGCGGCGCCTGCCACGCGGAGCGATACCAGACAGATGCCGTCGATGCCGTGGGCCATGGCATCCTTGCCCACCGGAGCCATAAGGCCCCAAAAGATTTCGGCGAAGAGCAGACTCAGATGGGCCTTGAGCGCACGATTGTCATTCATAATCTTATTAATAGTTAAATTTCGGGGGCAAAGGTAAACAAATAAGCCATAAATGGGTGCAAGGCAAGGCTTTTTTTCGTAAATTTGTGCGAAAACTTAACCTGTATCATCATGCAGAAATATGCCGATTACATCAAGGAGATAGAGATAGAGTCGCTGTGGAGCGGGCAGCGTCATGTCGTGTGGCAACTGGACCGCCGCGTCAATGTGCTGAGCGGCGTCAACGGCGTGGGCAAGAGCACCATCCTCAACAAGGTGGTCAAGGGCCTCGCCGCCGGCGGCGAGTTTCCCAGCCACATGCTCAAGGGCGTCCACCTCACTGTGAGCCCAGCCGACGCCAAATGGATACGCTACGATATCATACGCTCGTTCGACAGGCCGTTGCTCAACGCCGACATGCTCACCAAGGTCGACATCTCTCTGGTCACCGAGCTCGACTGGCAACTCTTCCAACTGCAGCGCCGCTACCTCGATTACCAGGTCAACATTGGCAACCGCATCATCAGCGTGCTCCAACAGGGCGGCTGCGACGGTGCCGCCGAAGCCCAGCGTATCAGTGAGCCCAAGAAGAAATTCCAGGACATGATAGACAGACTCTTCGCAGACACGGGCAAGAAGATTGTGCGCACAGAGAACGAGATTCGGTTCACGCAGATCGGCGAGACGCTACTGCCCTATCAGCTGTCCAGCGGCGAGAAGCAGATACTCGCCATCCTGCTCACCGTGCTGGTCGAGGACAACAAGCCCTACGTGCTGTTCATGGACGAGCCCGAGGTGAGCCTGCACGTAGACTGGCAACAGCAGCTCATAGACCTCATCCTCGAGCTCAACCCCAACGTACAGATTATCCTCACCACCCACAGTCCGGCTGTCATCATGAACGGATGGATGGACCGTGTGACCGAGGTATCCGATATTATTGTCAACAATGGGTAGACGACTCAAAGACAGCATCACCTCCGACTACCTGTCGGCTGCCAACAGGCTCAACTCCAGGCAGGCGCGTCACCGCATCGTGGCCTATGTCGAAAGCTACGACGACGTGTTCTTCTGGCGCACTGTCCTCTCGAGCTTCGAGACCGACAGCTACTACTTCCAGGTGATGCTCCCCTCGCGCTCCCGCCAGCTCAACCGTGGCAAGAAGGCGGCGCTCATGCGGCTCATGACCGACCGCGTGGGCAGTGATATGATTGCCTGCGTCGATGCCGACTACGACTATCTTATCCAGAAGGCCACGCCCACCTCGCAGCAGATTATCGACAGCCCATACGTCTTCCACACCTACGCCTATGCCATCGAGAACCTGCAGTGCTACGCCCCGTCGCTCCACGATGTCTGCGTGGCTATCACCCTCAACGACCACCACATTTTCGACTTCAACGGCTATCTGCGCAGTTTCTCCGAGATTATCTATCCGCTCTTCGTGTGGAACGTATGGTTCTATCGCACGCCCCATTACGGCGAGTTCACGATGAGCGACTTCCTCTCCATCATCGAGATGGGCAACTTCTCCGCCGTCCATGCCCAGGACATGCTCGCCCGCCTGTCTCACAAGGTGGTCAGACGGCTCGACGCCCTGCGCCGCAACTACCCCGAGGGCGTCAAGGCTTACCCCAAGGTCGAAGCGAGTCTGCGCTCGTTGGGCGTGACGCCACAGACCACCTATTTATATATACAGGGGCATCATCTCTTCGACCGCGTGGTGAGCCCAGCCATGACGCGCATCTGCACCCAGCTCATCCGCGAGCGCGAGAACGAAATCTCGCGCGACAGCATGCACTCCACCCAGCGCCGCAATGAGCTGAGCTGCTACTCGCACAGTGTGGAAGATGTCGAGGCGATGCTCAAGAAGAACATGGGGTATGTGCTCTCCGATGTCTTTGCTCACATCCGTGCCGATGTGCAGCACTTCCTCGACACCTATCATGCCCCTGCGCCAGCCGGGACTGTTGGGGCTACCGCCGGGCCCGCCGCCCTTGCGCCCGACCCTACCCCGCCAGCCACCGCAGCCGGAGAGTAGCCCACAGCCTCCGTCACCGTCATCCCCGTCCATACAAGAAGCGGGAGGAAACACCGTATCTGCTGATACCGTGCTTCCTCTCGCTTTCTGTTATTGCCTTGCGGCGGGGAGTACATGCCCTATCGGCCATGCGATGAGGGTTTATACGTAAGTCTCGAGCATCTTGATAGTGCCCTCGACCCTGAGCGTGTCAGTGGTGGCAGGCACGAGGATAGACTCGCCGGCGCTGATGGTCACTGTGTTGCCCTCGTTGTCGGTGATGGTGCCTTCGCCCTTCAGACCGATGAGGATTACAAAGCTGTCGAGCTCGCTGTAGTCGAGCGTCATGGGCTCGTCGAGGTCATAGACGGCTGTGGTGAAGTAAGGACATTCCACCAGGGTCACGCCCTCGTTCTTCTTGTGCTCATAGTGGGTGCGGTAGTCGTCCTCCACGGTGTAGTTGATGCACTCGGCAGCCTCCTTGGTGTGGAGCTGGCGGTAGTTGCCGTCCTTGTCCTTGCGCTTGAAGTCGTAGATGCGATAGGTGACATCGCTGGTCTGCTGGATTTCGGCGAGGAAGCAGCCTGTGCCGATGGCGTGGATGCGGCCTGCGGGTAGGAAGAAGCAGTCGTCTTCCTTGACCTCATACTGGGCGAGGGCGTCGGTGATGGTGTCGTCCTCGACCATAGCCTTGTACTGCTCGGGGGTAATCTGCTTCTTCAGACCGCTGTAGAGCTTGGCGTCCTTGTCAGAGTCCATGATGTACCACATCTCGGTCTTGCCGCGCTCCTTGCCCTGGCGCTTGGCTATCTCGTCGGTGGGATGCACCTGGATAGAGAGGTCCTGACGGGCATCGATAAACTTGATGAGCAGGGGGAACTCGTCGCCGAAGCGCTCATAGTTGGCCTTGCCCACGAGCTTGTCCTTCTGCTCGATTACCAGTTCGTTGAGCTTCTTGCCGGCATACTCGCCGTCGGCCACCACTGTCTCGTTGCCGGGCACGCCAGAGATTTCCCAGCTTTCGCCTACGTTCTCGAGATGGTCATCGAGATGCTTGAAGGGGATGATTTTGTCGCCACCCCAGATGGTCTGCTTCAACAGAGCCTTAAACTTTAATGGTTTCATACGCTTTATTGTTTGTTGTTTTATACTGTTTGTCGTTTTCTAATTGTCTTTCCAGAATGTGGGGGTGAAGATGACCAGCACGGTGAATATCTCCAGACGCCCTACGAGCATCATGAACGAGCAGGTCCATTTGGCAAGGTCGGGCAGCTGGCTCCACGACATCGTGGGACCTATCTCCAGACCCAGCGAGGGACCCACGTTGCCCAGACTGCTCAGACAGATGGTGATGGCATTGGTGTGGTCTATGCCGCAGGCTATCATGATAAACGCCACCACCAGCAGCATGATGACATAGGTGGCGAGGAATGCCAGCAGCGTCACCCTCTTCTGGATGGGCACATTGACGCCGTCGACCCTCAGCGGCAGCACGGCATTGGGGTGGAGTATCTGCCGCAACTCGTTGCGTATCACCTTGAGCACCATCATACTGCGTATGCTCTTGAAGGCACCGCTGGTAGAGCCCGAGCAGGCTCCCACAAACATACATACCGCCAGCACCACCCAGGTGACATGGGGCCACAGCGCGGCGTTGTCGTTGAACAGGCCCGTGGTGGTCAGGAAGTTGACTACCTGGAAGGCGCCGCAACGGAAGGCGTGCTCGGCGTCATAGCCGCGGTACGCCATGAGCTGGAACATGACGAATGCCGTACAGGCTGCCGTCATGAAGAGATAGAACTTGAACTCGTCGCTCTTGAAGAGCATCCCTATGCGGCGGCGTGCCACGGTGAAGTAAAGCAGGGTGAAGTTGATGCCCGCGAGGAAGCAGAATGTGGTGCAGGTATATTCCAGTGCGGGCGAGTGGAAGTTCTCCATGCTGTCGTTGTATATGGAGAAACCGCCGGTGGCTGTCGAGGTCATGGCATAGTTGATGCTCTCCCACGGCGACATGCCGAATATCCAGTAGCAGCCTGCACAGGCTGCCGTCAGGCATACATATACCATCCATATATACTTGGCTCCCATCGACAGACGGGGATGCAGCTTGGTCTGGATGGGGCCCGTAATCTCGGCAGAGAACACCTTGACATAGCCGCCGTCGAGCGAGGGCAGCAGGGCGACCGTGAAGAAGACTATACCCAGACCTCCTATCCACTGGGTGAACGAGCGCCAGAAGAGGAGACCATGGGGCAGCGCCTCGACATCGTCTATCACGGTGGCGCCGGTAGTGGTAAATCCCGACATGTTCTCAAAGAACGCGTCGGTGAAGTTGTTGACATATCCGCTCAGCATGAAGGGCAGCGAGCCAAAGAGGCTGAAGACCACCCACGACAGCGTGACGACCATGTAGGCATCCTTGCGCGAGAGGCGGTTGCCCGCCTTGAGTCCGAAATACCTGAAGACGATGGCGGCAAGGAGTATCAGCCCCACCGAGGTGACAAACGCCGGCGTGTCGCCCTCGCCGCTATAGACAGAGATGCCCAGGCTCAGCGACATGAGGGCTGCCTCGAAGAAGAGGAGCGCTCCCATAATCTTGCTTATCATGTTCCAGTTGATCATAACGGCTGCACTCTATCAGATGAAGAACTTCTCTATCTTTTTCATATTGATATTGTGGCAGAACACCATCACCGTGTCGCCCGCCATAATCTGGGTGTTACCCGACACCAGCATACCTACGCCGTTTCTTACCAGTCCGCCGATGGTCATGCCCTGTGGCAGTCCCAGTTCGTATACGGGCTTCTGGGTAATCTTGGAGTTCTCCTTGGGGATAAACTCGGCGATATCGGCATTGGCCGACATGAGGAAGGTGACATTGAGCACATCGGCATCGAGCAGCATCTGGTAGATGCGGCTGGCGGCGATGGCCTTCTTGTTGATGATGGTACCTATATCCAGGCTCTCTGCCATGCTTACATAGTCGAGGTTCTCGACCATGGCCACGGTCTTTCTCACGCCCATTCGCTTGGCGGTGAGGCAGGCCAGGATGTTGGTCTCTGTGTTGCCCGTGAGCGCCACAAAGGCTTGGGTATTGTTGATGCTCTCTTCGGTGAGCAGCGACAGGTCACGGCCGTCGCCGTTGATGACGAGCGCCTTATGGCTGTCGAGCATGTCGTTGAGCTGTTCGCAGCGCTCCAGACTGCTCTCGATGATTTTGACATCCATGTATTCGGGCATGCCCTTGACGGCGTTGACGGCTGTGTTGCCACCGCCCATAATCATCACGTTCTTGACATCGGCATACTGCTCCTTGCCCACTATCTTGCGGATGTAGGGGATAAACTGGCGCGTGGTCATGAAGTAGGCCAGGTCGTAAAGCTGCAGCACGTCGTTACCGCCAGGGATGATGGTATCGGGGCCACGCTTCACCGCCACCACGTGGTAAGGGTCCTGCGCACCGCAGAGCTCGCGGAGCGGACGGTTGAGTATCTCGCATCCCTCGCGCAGCTTGATGCCCAGCAGGATGAGGGCTCCGTTGTGCACATCCCAACGCTGGCGCACCCACGACATCTTGAGACCGTTGTTGATGTCACGGGCAGCGAGCACCTCGGGGTAGATGAGTTCGTCGACGCCCAGTCTGACGAAGAGTTCGCGCTTGTCGTCTTCGATATATTCGGCGCGGTCTATGCGCGCCACGGTCTTGTGGGCACCGAGTGCCTTGGCCAGGATACAGCAGTTGAGGTTGAGACTCTGGTCAGGGGTTACGGCGATGAAGAGGTCGGTGTGGCCCACGCCGGCATCGGTGAGGGCCTGTATGCTGTCGGGGTCGGCCACCATCGTCAGCAGGTCGTAGTCGCTGCCGATACGTGCCAACCGGTCGGGGTCGGGGTCTATGAGCGTGATGTCCTCGTGGTTGCGCGAGAGCAGTCGTGCCAGATGGGTACCTATGGCGTAGGCACCGGTAATAATGATTTTCATCCTTTAATATGTTGAATAATCGTTGCCTTGTCTATACCCGCGATGCGGCGCAGTTCGCTTACGGTGCCGTGCTCGACAAACTCGTCGGGCAGGCCCAGCCTTACAATCTCGGGCGTATAGTGATGGTCGGCCATCCATTCGGTGACAGCCGTTCCCAGACCACCGCATCTCACACCGTCTTCCACGGTGATGACGCGGCTGAACCTCTGGCCCACCTCGTCGAGTATGCCGCCGTCGATGGGTTTGAGATAGCGCATATCGTAATGGGCCACAGTGAGCTGGCCCTCAGCCTCAACCTCAGCCACAGCCTCGGCAGCCACATTGCCTATAGGGCCGATGGTGAGCACAGCCACATCGTGACCCTCGTGCATGCGTCGGCCAGTGCCCACCTCGATGGCTTCGAGCTTGCAGCGCCAGTCGTTGTGCTCGGCAGCGCCTCGGGGATAGCGTATCACCACCGTACCCATGTCGGGGAGCTGTGCGGTGTACATCATCCGGCGCAGTTCGTGCTCGTCCATGGGCGAGCAAATCGTGAGATGGGGGATGGGGCGCAGCGCCGCCATATCGAAGGCGCCATGGTGGGTGGGGCCGTCCTCGCCCACCAGTCCGCCGCGGTCCAGACAGAGCACCACGGGCAGCGAGAGCAGAGCGAGGTCGTGAATGATATTGTCGTAAGCGCGCTGGGCAAACGAGCTGTAGATATTGCAGAAGGGCTGGAGACCGTCTTTGGCCATACCTCCAGAGAAGGTCACGGCGTGGCCCTCGGCTATGCCCACGTCGAAGGCGCGGTCGGGCATGGCGTTCATCAGTATGTTCATCGAGCAGCCGGTGGGCATGGCGGGTGTCACGCCCACAATGCGGTCGTTCATCTGTGCCAGTTCGAGCAGGGTCTCACCAAACACATCCTGGTACTTGGGAGGCTTGTTGGACGAGTCGCTCACGATGCGCTCGCCGGTCTCGGCATCAAATCGGCCCGGAGCGTGCCAGATGGTGGCTTCGTTTTCGGCGGGCTTGTAGCCTTTGCCCTTGGTGGTATGCAGGTGCAGCAGCTTGGGGCCCTTCATGTCTTTGAGCTGGCGCAGCAGGCGCACCACCTCCTTGACGTCGTGACCGTCGAAGGGACCGAAGTAGCGTATGTTCATGCCCTCAAAGATATTCTGCTGATGGCTCAGCACCGACTTGATGGCGTTGTTGAGTCGTATGATGCCCTTGCGGCGGCGGTCGCTCAGATGGCCATTGTCCTCGAGCCATCGGGCCACCTTGAACCTTATCTTGTTATAGGTGGCATTGGTGTCGAGATTGAGCAGATACTTCTCCATACCACCCACAGCGCGGTCTATGCTCATGTCGTTGTCGTTGAGGATGATGAGCAGATCATTGGGGGTCGACGAGACATTGTTGAGACCCTCAAAGGCCAGACCGCCACTCATGGCACCATCGCCGATGACGGCCACCACATGACGGTCGTCGTGCCCGGTCTTGCGGGCAGCCACCGCCATACCGAGGGCGGCAGAGATGGAGTTGGAGGCATGACCGCAGGCGAAAGTGTCGTACTCGCTCTCCAATGGGGAGGGAAACGGGCGGACGCCGTGCAGATGACGGTTGGTGCAGAACGTGTCGCGACGTCCTGTAAGTATCTTGTGACCATAAGCCTGATGACCCACATCCCACACTATGCGGTCGTCGGGGGTATTGAAGACATAGTGCAGGGCAACGGTAATCTCAACGACGCCCAGACTCGAGGCAAAGTGACCGGGATTGACCGACACCTCGTCGATAATGTCTTGGCGCAGCTCGCTGCAAACCTCTGCCAACTGGTCTATATCCAACTTGCGCAGGTCAGAAGGGTATTTTATTTGGCTTAGTAGTCCGAATTTATTCTTGTCCACAACTATAACATGTTATATTCATGAAAAAGTATTAATTTTTTTTGATATTAACCTATTTATTCATGAAAAAATGGCGCCCGCCATTACAGTCGCGCGCATTATAATATAATAAGGTGTAAAGGGAGTAAAGCACAGCCCCACGGTTGGCGCCAGCAGGGGCAGCGGAGTACACCCTGTCCAGGTATTGACAAGAGGTGTGCGCAAGCAGCAGTTAAGTGGGGATGATACAAATAAGGAGCTCACAAGCAGCAGCTACATAGGAGATGATACAAACGAGGAGTCCACAAGCAACAGCTACGTGGGGAATGATACAAACGAGGAGCCCACAAGCAGCAGCAACGTGGGGAATGATACAAACGAGGAACCCACAAGCAGCAGCTACGTGGGGAATGATACAAATAGAGAGCCCACAAGCAGCAGCAACTCTGTAGGAGTTGCGATTCCCCAGCCCAGGGTTGCGGGCGAAGACCGCTACCCTGGGTAGCGACCCCACTAACCTGGCAACTCTGTAGGAGTTGCGATTAGCCGCAGGCGTTACCCACAGCAGGACAAAGGGTAGGAATGGGTAGGCGGTTATTAGCAGATTGAGTATAACGCCTTCGGCTAAACGCAACTCCTACAGAGTTGCTATATCTTTGTGTATCAGCACCCAGGGTAGAGGCGCTGCACGCCTCAACCCTGGGCTATGAAATCGCAACTCCTACAGAGTTGCCAGGGGTGCGTACCATCCACAATGGGCTACTTGTATCACTGTCATGGGCATATCCACTGCACGCCTCTACTTTGGGTTACACCCTCACCACATTCCCCATAAACGCGACACACGCCATCGCGCCGATGGGCCTCGCCCCAGCGCTGCCGATGGAACTGCGCCATCGGCGAATTGTGTTCCGCCATGCCCTAATCGTCCTTGGCGGCTCGTGACGGTTGTTACGGGCTCACGTGCCGTTTGTTACGTGAGCCCGTATCATAAGGCACGTGACCACGTATCATCCGTCACGAACCGCCGATGTGACCGTCTGCGACGGCGGGCGTTATGGCGGCGGGTGCGGCGTGGCTATCAATGGGGATGGGGGGGGCATATAAGCTGGAGGCGGGGCATGAAATAGAGAAATCGGGACTTGCAATGATTACGGCAAGCCCCGAAATAGTGGTATCAAACCACGAAATGATAAATAAAGACATCGCCAGAGAGTTGGCTGCTATGGGCGGCAGATATACTTAGACTGACGCCAGCGCGGGAGCAAAAGACGCCAACGCGGGAGCAGAGGACGCCACCTCGGCGACGGAGGAAATAGAAAAATCCCGGACAACTGCCTGCTGCCCGGGACTGATGCTTGTAACCGTTATGGCGCGGAGAGACGCCTACTTCTTCTCTACCATCTTCCACTCGATGACGAAGGCGATGAGCAAGCCTACGCCGCCGCCTATGGCTGCCGTAAGCCAGAGGGTGAGTATGGTGAAGTCAGCCACACGGGCCAGCACGGCTGCGATGCCTGTAAAGAACAGCAGCAGACCCAGGCGCAGGGTGGCGAACGAGAGAGAGTGACGGCGCCCGGTCTCCTCGAGCAGTAAGCGTGCCGTGTCGCAGTCCACACCGCCGCTGATGATTTCGCTACGCAGTCTGAAAGCGTTGCGTTTCTTGTCTACAAGGTAGTAGACCTGACCGATAATCAACGAGAGGGGGACGGAGAACACCATAATGATGAAGACGATTTGTTTTAAAACAATAATGCAATCCATAATGCTTAATGTGTTAATGTTGTTAATACTGTTGTTGTCATTGCTTTACCTAAAGACCGGCATGCAGACAAATTATTACACTCTGGTGACAGAAAAATCGCAGATGACGCGGACGACAGCCACGAGGGTAGTCACTGCCGCCACTGCCATAGACACGGCGACGACGGGAGTAGACGCCGAAGCCACGCTGTCTGACAAGACGCCGACGACAAAGACCAGCAGCGGCATGCCAAAGGCAAAAGCCACCACGCGCGCCCAACGGCGCAGCAGGGTGCGGCGTGCCGAGCGTCTTACCTCGGTCATCACCCTGGTGTTGATATCCGAGAGCAGCATCTGCCGCTCTACCGCCTCGCTGATGAGGCGGTCAAACTCTTGTTCATTCATCTTCTCCATGTTCCAGTTGTTTCTTTAATCGTTGACGTATACGGTTGAGCCGCACCAGCACATTGGCCTGGGTGAGACTGAGCCTGGCGGCTATCTCGGCGGTGGTCTGGTGGCGGTAGTAATGCAGCTGCACGATGCTCCTGTCGGGCTCGCCCAACTGCGAGACAGCCTGCTCCATGCGCTGCAGGCGGCGTTCGTGCTCGGGGGAATAGTCATCGTAGGGCACATCGTGGTCCAATTGACCGGCACGACGGCGGCGGGCGGTGTCGAGATGGGTCAGCGACAGGCGCACGGCAATCATGGCGAGCCACGGCGCGATGGAGTCGTCGCCATGCCAGTCGGCAAGCCGGGTATAGGCGCGCACAAAGGTCTACTGGGCTATCTCGGCAGCCAGGTCACGACATCGCACCACGCCCATGGCCTTGGCAAAGACCAGGGCCGAATGTCGGCTCACGATATCGCTGTAAGCCTGGGTCTTGCCGCCCAGCACGAGCGTCACCAGTTGTCTGTCGGTCATCTCTGTTTTCATTGTCATTTTATCATAAGACGACGGCGGGGCGCTATTATTACACCCCATGCCCATATTTTTTCTCTGACGGGGCGCTGCCCTAACCTCCCCCCGTGGCTGAGGCAAAGAAAAAGCCACCGCCTGCCCTACTGCTCTCTACAGGATGGCTGGCGGTGGCCCGATGGTATATCAGCGTGGGGCTTTACTTCACATTGCCCACCTTGACGAGATACTCGGCTATCTGCACGGCATTGAGCGCGGCGCCCTTGCGTATCTGGTCGCCGGTAAGCCAGAGGGTGATGCCATGGTCGTCGGCCAGGTCGCGGCGCACGCGGCCTACGAAGACATCGTCCTTGCCCGCACTCTCAAGCGGCATGGGATAAACATAGTGCTGGGGGTCGTCCTCGAGGGTGCAACCGGGAGCTGCAGCGATGGCAGAGCGCACCTCGTCGACAGTGAGCGGACGCTCGGTCTCTATCCACACAGACTCGGAGTGAGAGCGGAGCGAAGAGACGCGCACACAGGTGGCGCTGGTGCGCACGTCGCTGTGCATAATCTTGCGGGTCTCATTATACATCTTCATCTCCTCCTTGGTATAGTCGTTGTCGGTCATCACGTCAATCTGTGGAATGACGTTGTAGGCCAGCTGATGGGGAAACTTGTTGATGGTCTTTACCTTGCCCTCGGTGAGAACCTCACGGTACTGCTGCTCGAGTTCGGCCATGGCTGCGGCACCTGCACCGCTGGCGCTCTGATAAGAAGAGACATGGACACGGCGGATGTGGCTGAGCTTCTCGATGGGCTGCAGCACTACGACCATCATGATGGTGGTACAGTTGGGGTTGGCGATGATGCCACGGGGGCGGTTGAGGGCGTCCTCGGGATTGACCTCGGGCACTACCAGTGGCACGTCCTCGTCCATGCGGAAGGCGCTGGAATTGTCTATCATCACCGCACCGTGCTTGGTGATGGTCTCGGCAAACTCCTTGGAAGTGCCGCCACCGGCAGAAACGAAGGCTATATCTATATCGCGGAAGTCGTCGTTGTGCTGGAGCAGCTGGACTTCGTACTCTTTACCTTTGAAAGCGTATTTGGTACCTGCGCTGCGCTTGGAGCCAAACAGTACCAGCTCATCGATGGGAAACTCTCTCTCTGCGAGAATACGAAGAAACTCTTGTCCTACAGCGCCACTCGCGCCCACAATTGCTACTTTCATTTTGTTTATTTCTTATTGATTATCTGTTATCGTGTGCAAAATTACAACATTTGGGGCACTTATCAGTTAATTTTTAGGGATTTTATCATCAAATGTGACATTTTTTTCGGACCTTTGCAGTAGATTTATACGTCACAGAGAGCTATGCCCGATTTATCCCAATATTTCCCCATAACCGACCCGACAATCATATTCTTTGTCGTGCTGCTCATCATCCTCTTTGCGCCAATCATCATGGGCAAGTTGCGTATTCCCCACATCATCGGCATGGTGCTGGCGGGTATGGCGATAGGCAGCTACGGTCTGAATATACTCTCGCGCGACGCCTCTTTCGAGCTCTTCGGCAAGGTGGGCATGTACTACATCATGTTCCTCGCCGCCCTGGAGATGGATATGGAGGGCGTGAAGCGTACGAAGGGTCAGATGGGTATCTACGGCATACTCACCTTTATCCTGCCGGCACTGCTCACGGGTGGCGCTGCGCGCTGGATACTGGGTTATCCGGTGCAGACCTGTCTGCTGCTGGGCTGTCTGATGGCTTCAAACACGCTGGTGGCATACCCCATCGTGGGACGTTATGGTCTGCAGCGCAAACCGAGTGTGGCGCTGAGCGTGGGGTCGTCGATGCTGTCGCTCTTCATGGCGCTCATGGCGCTGGCAGCCATCGTGGGCATACACCAGGGCGACAGCGGCATAGGGTTCTGGGCTCTGTTTGCCGCCAAGACCGTGGCGCTCTGCCTGTTTATGAGCATGGTGATACCGAGGCTGACGCGCTGCTTTCTGCGCCGATACAGCGACTCGGTGATGCAGTTTATCTTTGTGCTCGCCATACTCTTCATGAGTGCCGTGCTGTCGGGGTTGGCTGGGCTTGAAGGCATCCTCGGCGCATTCCTTGCCGGACTGATACTCAACAGATACATACCCCGCCTGTCGCCGCTGATGAACCGCATCGAGTTTATCGGCAACGCCCTGTTTATCCCCTACTTCCTGATAGGTGTGGGCATGCTCATCAACGTGAGGCTGCTCTTCACCGGAGGGCAAATCATCTGGGTGGCAGCGGTGATTACCATCTTCGGCACGCTGGGCAAGGCGCTGGCAGCCTACATCTCATCGGTGGCACTGCGGCTGCCGTGGACATCGGGCAACATGATGTTTGGTCTCACCTCGGCACATGCCGCCGGAGCCATAGCCATACTGATGACGGGCATGAAGCTGACCTCGCCCGGAGGCGTATCGATGATAGACGACACGCTGCTCAACGGCGTGGTGCTGATGATACTCTTCACCTGCGTCATCTCGACCATCGTCACCGACAGGGCGGCGCAGCAGATAGTGTTCCGCGACAAGGAGTATGCACCCAAGAACCCCAGCAAGGACAACGAGAAGATACTGGTGCCGGTGAAATATCCCGAGTATGCCGACCAGCTGATGTCAATGGCGTTCATGATGCGCAACCCCAAGCTGAAGACGCCCATCGTGGGCCTCAACGTGGTCTACGACGACGCCGACCTGATGCAGAACCAGGAAGAGGGGCAGAAGCTGCTGGAACATCTGGTGCGCCATGCCGCATCAGCAGACGTGCAGATGGAGACTCAGGTGCGCATAGCCGCCAACATAGCCAACGGCATCAAGCATGCCTTCAAGGAGTTTCAGGCTTCGGAGATACTCATAGGCATGCACATGCACGCCGACAAGTCCAACAAATTCTGGGGAAACTTCCACCAGAGTCTCTTCAACGGACTCAACTGCCAGATTATCATGGCGCGCCTCAACCAGCCGCTCTCCACGCTGCGCCGCATACAGGTGGCTGTGCCGTCGAGGGCCCAGTATGAGCCTGGATTCTATCGATGGATGGAACGACTGGCCCGTATGGCTGAGAACCTGGAATGTCGCATCACCTACCACGCCCGCGAAGACACCATGGCACTGATTACCGAATGGGTGCGCAACCAGCACCCCGCGCTCAGGGCCGAATACATAAGCATGAACCACTGGAACCAGTTGCCGCATCTGGCTACGACGATTGCCGACGACCACCTGTTTGTGGTGGTGACAGCCCGCAAGGGCACGGTGTCGTACAAGTCGGCGCAGGAGAAGCTGCCCTACGAGATAGAGCACTACTTCAACGGTACCAACCTGATGATAATCTTCCCCGACCAGTATGGAGGCACCATGGACGAGATGACCTTCGCCCAGCCACAGCACACGGAGGAAGACAGCGCTTATGACATGATACACAACTGGATAGCCAAGCACTGGCGTCACAAGAACTAAGACAGACACTATGATAGATATCAAAGGCATAACCAAGAGTTTCGGCTCGCTGCAGGTGCTCAAGGGCATAGACCTGCACATCGACAAGGGCGAGATACTGAGTATCGTCGGCCCCAGCGGTGCCGGCAAGACCACACTGCTGCAGATAATAGGCACACTGGACAAGCCCGATGGCGGACAGGTGTGCATCGACGGCGTAGAGGTAAGCCGGCTGAAGTCGAACAAGCTGAGCGATTTCCGTAACCGTCATATCGGTTTCGTGTTCCAGTTCCATCAGCTTCTGCCCGAATTTACCGCCATCGAAAACATCATGATTCCCGCCCTCATCGCCGGAACAAGCAAGAGCGAGGCTCGCGAGAAAGCCATGCAGCTGCTGCAGTTTATGGGACTCGAAGAGCGGGCACAGCACAAGCCCGCCCAACTCTCAGGAGGTGAAAAGCAGCGCATCGCCGTGGCAAGAGCGCTCGTCAACGACCCCGACGTGATACTGGCCGACGAACCCAGCGGCTCGCTCGACAGCAAGAACAAGCAGGAGTTGCACCAGCTCTTCTTCGACCTGCGCGAGAAGATGGGCCAGACCTTTGTCATCGTGACCCACGACGAACAGCTGGCTGCCATCACCGACCGCACCATCCACCTGAAGGACGGCATGATCATCCACACCGAAACACCAAATCAAGAAGACAATGGAGAAGATACAACTGGGAGCATATAACCTGCTGAAAATAGTGAAAGAGGTAGACTTCGGACTCTACCTCGACGGAGGCGATGAGGGCGAGATACTGCTGCCCAAACGCTATGTACCCAAAGATTATAAGATAGGTGACGAACTCGACGTGTTTCTGTACCTCGACCAGGACGAACGCCTCGTGGCTACCACCGAGCACCCGCTGGCTAAGCCGGGCGACTTTGCCTACCTCGAGTGCTCGTGGGTGAACGAATACGGTGCCTTCCTCAACTGGGGCCTGATGAAAGACCTCTTCTGCCCCTTCCGCGAACAGAAACGCCGCATGGAGATAGGTTCGTCGTACATCGTCTATGTGACCATCGACGAAGAGAGCTACCGCATTATGGCTACGGCGAAGGTGGAGAAATACCTCAACAAGGAAAAGCCCACATACAACGCCGGCGACGAGGTAGACATCATGATATGGCAGAAGACCGATCTGGGCTTCAAGGTCATCATCGACAACCAGTATGCCGGCCTCATCTACCGCGACCAGATATTCAAGCACGTGCAGACGGGCGACCGCATGAAGGCTTACATCGCCTGCGTACGCCCCGACGGCAAGATAGACCTCACGCTGCAGCCCACAGGCCGCCAGCAGACACTCGACTTCTCGGAGACGCTGCTCAACTGGCTGCAACAGCACGACGGATACTGCGAACTGGGCGACAAGAGCGATGCCGAGGAGATAAAGGCGCGCTTCGAGGTGAGCAAGAAGGTCTATAAGAAGGCCATCGGTGACCTCTACCGACGCAGACTCATCGTCATGGAGAACGGAGGCATACGCCTGATAGACAAAGTATGAAAACAAGATGAGGAAGCTATTGTCCTTTATCCTTTTATCTACCTTCACCTGTCATATCTATGCCCAAAGGGATTTCAGAGAGAAACAGAGGGTTAGCAACTCTGTCCTTTTCACTATCGAGACACATGACGGCAAGAGATATCTAACAAGTGATGCGTTATTTCATTCTTCAGAGATAACCTATATGGGCTGGCTGAAAGTAGAAGAGAAATACAAGAGAATGGGAGTAAAGACAATGATACTTTTCAAACTTCCTGCCGATGTAAAAGCAATGGCATGGAAGGACTTTATAAGGCGTAAAGGTATCACTATACATAAGAATGACACCGTTTACTACCAGTCTCTTCCCATCGGGACGTTATACGAACCCCTTCTCAGCCCCGACTATATAACAGGCATCAAGAGAAACGGCCATCGAGTAGATATTGTCTATAAGCAAAAAATGAATCGCAAGCCGTCGTGGGCAACTGAGAAGGCAAGAGATAGCGTCTATAAAGTACGGGCACAACGCCAACAAGCAACAGGAATAACAGATAGAAAGGCAAGGCGCGCTTCGAGGTGAGCAAGAAGGTCTATAAGAAGGCCATCGGCGACCTCTACCGACGCAGACTCATCGTCATGGAGGACGGAGGCATAAGACTCGTAGCGCAAAAAGACTGAGATTGTGGCAGCTGTAAACAAAATAATCGGCAAAATGCTTGGCAGTTAGCGCAAAAAGCAGTACCTTTGCACCGCAATTTCGGAAAATCCGATGCATTCGAAGGCGTGGCCGGTTGTGATTAAGGCCAGCAGGCGCCCGATGGATGTAATAGCACAACAATTAATCAACTTATAATCATGTATTTAGACAAAGCTAAGAAAGAAGAGATCTTCGCACAGTATGGTAATGACGCCAAGAACACTGGTTCTGCCGAGAGCCAGATTGCTCTGTTCACCTATCGTATCGCTCACCTCACTGAGCACGTAAAGCAGAACCGCAAGGACTTCGTTACCACCCGCTCACTGACTCAGCTCGTAGGTAAGCGTCGCGCGCTGCTCGACTATCTCTATCGCATCGACATCAACCGCTACCGCGCCATCATCAAGGCTCTCGGTCTGCGTAAGTAATCGCAACGCAACGGTTGGTCGAAAGACCCATACAAGGATGCCCGTCCGCAAGGATGGGCATCCTTTTTTGTTGTACCTCTGTCTGGCACAAAAAGAAACTGTGCCAAGCTATCGACAGGATAGCTTGACACAGCTTGGGATTGCAGCCGGCGGGATGGGCTTGCCGCCGGCAGTCTGACGGGCAAGAGCCGCGACAGACGCAGTCTATAGGATGCCTATGGTGAGGCAGTTACTCCTTGTTGGCACGCTTACGCTCGAGATGGTCGAGCAGCACCTTGCGCATACGCATGCTCTTGGGTGTCACCTCGACATACTCGTCGCCCTTGATATACTCCAGACACTCCTCGAGACTCATCACCACCTTGGGGATGACACGGGCCTTCTCGTCGCTACCGCTGGCGCGGACGTTGGTGAGCTGCTTGGCCTTGGTGACATTGATGACCAGGTCGTTGTCATGAACGTGCTCGCCCACAACCTCGCCGGCATATACCTCCTCGCCCGGGTCGATGAAGAACTTGCCACGGTCCTGCAGCTTGTCAATCGAATAGGCGTAGGCGGTACCCGTCTCGAGGGCTATCATCGAACCATTGGTACGACGAATAATCTCGCCCTTGAACGGCTGATACTCCTTATAACGGTGGGCCATGATGGCCTCGCCCTGAGAGGCGGTGAGCACATTGGTACGCAGACCAATGATACCGCGGGAGGGTATCTCAAACTGTATATTGACGCGGTCGCCCTCGGTATCCATACCCACGAGCTCGCCCTTGCGACGAGTAACCATGTCAATCATCTTGCTGGAGAAGTCCTGGGGCACATTGATGGTGAGTTCCTCAATGGGCTCGCACTTCTGGCCGTCTATCTCCTTGTAGATAACCTGTGGCTGACCTACCTGGAGCTCATAGCCCTCGCGGCGCATGGTCTCGATGAGCACAGAGAGGTGGAGCACACCACGGCCGCTGACAATCCAACGGTCGGTACAGCCCTCGACAGGAACGACGCGGAGCGCGAGGTTCTTCTCCAGCTCCTTCTGCAGTCGGTCGTTGATGTGGCGCGAGGTGCAGAACTTGCCCTCACGGCCGAAGAAAGGACTATCGTTGATGGTGAAGAGCATACTCATCGTAGGCTCGTCGATGGCGATGGGTGGCAGAGGCTCGGGGTTCTCGAAGTCAGCGATGGTGTCGCCAATCTCGAAACGCTCGAGACCGATAACGGCACAGATGTCGCCAGAGCATACCTCGGCGGTCTTCTTGTGACCCATACCCTCAAAGGTATGCAGCTCCTTAATCTTGGTCTTCTCCTTGCTGCCGTCGCGGTGACAGATGGTGATGTTCATACCATCGCGCAGCACGCCACGATGCACGCGGCCCACGGCGATACGACCCGTGTAGCTGCTATAGTCGAGCGAAGTGATAAGCATCTGGGGCGTTCCGTCCAACTGGCGTGGAGCAGGAATCTTCTCGAGTATCTCGTCGAGCAGATATTCGATATTGTCGGTAGGCTTGGTCCAGTCTGCCGACATCCAGCCGTTCTTGGCAGAGCCATAAACGACAGGGAAATCAAGCTGGTCTTCGGTGGCGTTGAGGTCGCACATAAGGTCGAACACCATCTCATAGACCTGCTCGGGACGGCAGTTGGGTTTGTCTACCTTGTTGACCACCACGATGGGCTTCAAGCCCAACTGCAGCGCCTTCTGCAGCACAAATCGGGTCTGGGGCATAGGGCCCTCAAAGGCGTCGACGAGCAGCAGACAGCCGTCGGCCATATTGAGCACACGCTCTACCTCGCCACCGAAGTCGGAGTGACCCGGCGTGTCGAGGATATTTATCTTAACACCTTTCCAGTTGATAGAAACGTTTTTGGAGAGGATGGTGATACCGCGCTCACGTTCCAAATCGTTAGCATCCAACACCTCACCACTATTATCCTGGCCCTCACGGAAGAGTTTTCCGGCGAGCATCATCTTGTCGACCAGCGTAGTTTTACCGTGGTCGACGTGTGCAATCACTGCAATATTCCTAATGTCTTGCATCAAATGTTACCTTAAATTCGGATGCAAAGTTACTGAAACTATCGGACAAAAAGACATACTTGTTGAGTTTTTTGACATGACTCGCGGTAATTTATGATAATTTACTAATGTACTGAGTATTACAAGGAATGAATTGCTACAGAATACGGGCTGCCAGCACGCTCTCGCAGTTGGCAGCCCGTCGCAGAGTAGAGACCCTAAGGTCTTGGGATTATATCAGTCTATGAAGGGTTCTTCACGGTAACACCGTCGACGATGACGGTAGCCTTGGTACCCCTCTTCTCGTTCCACAGCGAGTTGCCGCTGACAGAGCCGTTGTCGAATCCGGTAGCTGTGCAGTTGTTGATAACCACCTTGTAGGGAGTGCCTACGCCTGCGGGGAGAGAGCTGTCAATCTCTATGGCAGCCTTGCCTGTAACGGAAGCCGAGGCGTTAAAGGTGCAGTCCTGGAATGTGGCTGTCTGGCCTGTTATGGAACCTTCGTTGTAGATGAGCACACTCTTGCCGGCGCAGCTGAAGGCGCAGCGGGTAAAGGTAATGTTAGATGAACCATAGGTCCAGATGTTGTAACTGGTGCTCACGGTCTGCACAAAGTTACAGTCTTCATACGAAGCATCGGCTGCATAAGAGAAGGGTTGGCCGGTAATCACGCAGCCTTTGTACTTCACCGTGGTAGCATGCTGGATACCTACGTAGTCGGCATTGGGCGACTCTACGGTGACATTCTCAAACGAAACATTCGTGGCAGTTACAGCGGCGGGAATACTGATTGTGGTCGTAGCGGCATCGTCGCTGGAGAATACCACGCCGTCGGCAGGTGCAGTAGAGAGAGTATAGGAGTTGCCGGCAGCCAACTTCACAACGGTGTTGGGCTGAGAGGCAGCAGCAGTCATCTCGGCTTGGGTCGAAGCATGTACCATGCGGTAGGTGGTGTTGTGGTCAGGAGTGGAGAAAGCAGGGTCGACCACTACGGAGAATGTGGTAGTACCAGAGAGGATGTTGCCCACGATATTGGTGCGGTAATTGCGCTGGAGGGGCAGGTTCTGCAGACCGTTCTTGACTACGATTTCGGTGCCGGATGCTGTCTTGAAGGTAAATTCAGCCGAAGCCAGGGTCTTCTGGGTACCGTCGGTAGCGTCGTTGGGCAGAATGTAGCTCATGGAGAGATACTCGTAATCCTCCTTAGTGCCATCACCATCGGCATCGACCTTCAGGGACTCGCCAGGCTTAGCAGCATAGGTAAAGTTGACATCGGCGGCGCCAGATACCTTGCCGTCAAGCACATTCAGCGTAGTGGCTGCCTGCTTCACGGTCACCTTTGATTCGTCGAAAGTGGCGCCCGAAGCTACAGCTGCATTCCAGTCTGCTGTAGTAGTACCCACATTGAGCTGGGCGAAGGGGCGCTTGAGTTCAACGGTCTGAGCGACATCGCCATTGACGGTTATCTCAACGGCATTGAAGAATGCGTCGCGACTCTCGTCATTGTTGGCGCCGCTGTAGTTGACCGAAACCTGCATGTTGTCATTCACGGAGTAAGCAGTGGTTCCGGCTTTCTGGGCCCAGAAGGCTACCTTGTAGGTCTGGCCCTTTGCCAAGATGAGCGCTACCGTATGGCCGGAGCTGAGGTCGGTTGCAGACACTTTAACGAGGGGCAGTGCATCAATGGGGTTGCCATTCTTGTCAAACACACGATAGACAAGCTCATCGACGGTGGTGCCGTCACTGATAGCACGGGTAAGGGCACCATCGGCGCTTACCTTGAACGTTACCTGGGCAAGACTGCTGTCTGCCTGCGAGACATTGTTGTCGTCCGAACACGAGTTTGCCAGCATCAGAGCGGCAAACATTCCAAAGATAGTTACTTTTTTCATTTTGTAAATAATTTAGATGATTAAGATAATTGATATATAAAACAATGTGAATTAGTTGTTCTATGGTAAGGGGAATGTCAGTAGAAGACATTGAACTCGCCGTCGTAACCGGGGTTGACGCTTACGCCACCCGTGGCAGTCTGGGTGAGGAACTCGCCTCTGACGATGGTATGGCGGCTGCGCTGGAGCGGCACGTTGACGGCGCGGGAGAGCGAAACCTGACGACCCTGGCGATCGTAGATGCCCAACTGCACGGTGACCTCGGAGGCGTGGCCGTTGACGAGCACATAGTCAAACCCCAACGAGGCTTCGTCGGCAGACAGGCGCTCCACGCGGCCATCGCAGACCACTCCCATAATGGCGTCGGTGGGCTTGTCGGTAAATATATTATAGGTGTTGGGTGCGTAGCCGTTGTAGATGATGCGCACGGTGAACATATCCAGGTCTACGGCAGGCGTCGCGGCTCCCGTAGAAGGCTCGACGGGCGTATGGCCGGCTATGGCTGCCGACTGCTGCTCGATAAAGAGGCGCACATCATTGGCCACAAACTCAAACTTGGCGAGCGGGCGGGTCATCTGCACGGTGACTCCGACGGGCGCCTGCTCACTGGTGCTGGTGGCGACGACAGCCTCGGCCTCACCTCTGAACGCATCGCGGTAGTCGGTGCTGCCCTGATAGGGCGTGAGGGCTCTGATGCTGGAAAAATCGGAAGCATCGTAGAAGCCACCTACACCGGCATCATCCTCAGAGAGGTCGGCCCACACCATGACGCGATAGCTGCCGGCAGGGGCGTCGAGGTCTATATCGGCATCATAGCCCTGGCTGACGTCGCGACGCACGATGTATTCGCGGACGGGAATTGCCTGGGCAGCAGAGGCTTGAGGATAGAGACGGATGATGTATCTCATCGTGCCACGGGTGCGGACAGAGGTAACCTGGACGGGGGCTCCAGTGCGCGAGAGGGTGTAGTAGACCTGGGGCATATCGGTATCAAACCGCAGATGCAGACTGACCTTCGCCGTGTCGGGCACGTCGGGAAACTCATGCACTCCACATCCCACAAGGAGCAGCGGCAGCACTGCCAGCAGCATCCTTGCATGCAGGCAGCAGAGGCGGCGGAGTATAGTGGACTGGTTTGGCATCATCATTTTCTCCCTCGTTTGAAGTCAAACACATAACAGAGCGACAGCGAAGCCTGGTCTATACCCGTGTAGGTCTTGTTCTCGGTATATGCCTTGAGGCCGTTGGGCTGGTTGTAGAACTTGTCGTGGTTGAGCGAATAGACGCCAACACCGGCAGAGAGCTCCATCTGCCAACGACGGTTGCGGCTGACGGGAAGTCGCAGTCCTGCCGACACGCCACCACCGAGCGCCGGACGATGACCGCCACGGTCCTGGGTGCGATATCGTCCGCCAAAAGCCACATTATAGTAAGCCATGCCGAGATGGGCTCCCACAAAGAAGCCGGTATTGCAGGCTGAGGGCCAATAGCGACACTCGGGATAGAGCGAGAAGATGCGGTATTTGCGGCTGTTGCTGAAATAGTTCCATGCTGAGAAGTTCACGGGCAGAGCCACCGACCAATGAGGGGCGACATCCATCTCAATGGCGATATTGGAGATGAGAAACGCCCAAGCCACGGCATTGGTCTTGAGGATGATATGGCGCTGACAGGGAGTCTCTGCCGCCGTCGCCACAGTGTCTGCCGTAGATGGCACTACCGTGGGAGCGGCTGGCGCAGGCTCGGGCATGGGTTCGGGAGCCGGACATACGATGGTGGGAGGTGTCTCTACGCGTGCCACGTCGACCTCGGCACGTGCCATACGCATCTGGGGATAGACATCGCGCATGAGTATGGGCCAGAGTCGGCCACCCTGGGCGCGGCGCAGGAGCAGCACGCGGCGGTCTATCGTCAGACCGCGGTGATAGGAGACCTGGGTAGAGTCGAGCGACAGGATATGCGCCATCGACGCAGTGTAGGGCGACAACCTGGGGCTATCGAGGGTGAGGGTATCGAGCAACGACCAGCCCACACCCATATTGTCTGCCAACACGAGGGGCAACTCTGTGTCGGTATGAGCACGAAGCCATGAGGCCAGAGCCTGGGCACGACGATTGGCGAGACGGCGATTGGTCTGGTAACTGCCTTCGGGCGACGCCATACCCGTAATCTGGACATTCAAAAGCAAAAGACTGCTGTCGCGGCGCACCGCTGACAGATAGTCGAGCATAGCCGACAGACTACAGCCGTTACTGGTATAGGCAGTATCGAGCACCGTTTTGCCCACGGGAAAGAAGACGCTGAAATGGGTGTTGACCACATGACTCTGCGACCTGGACTCTGTGACGGGCATCCAGACGATTAGCATGAGCGTGATGATGTAAGTCAGTCTTTCATATCGGTTAGAGTTATCGGTTCAAATCCTTGGATAAAAGTTGTAGACAATTGACACGCATGGCATTGGATTGTCTATTTGTATCTATCGTACGCTGCAAATTTAAGGTTATTTCCTATTCGTTGTATTCACCCCCCGTTAATTATTGTTAACGGCATGCATTTTTGCACAACTTTTTTGCGCAACCCCACTACCCTTTCTACCTTCGTTATCGCTCTGAGCCCCACCGCATCCCGCCCCATCGCCTCGGCCACGAGCGCTGCGAGCAGCATGGATGCCCATACAGATACCGTCGCGACATCGTCCAGCACGCTGTGTCTGCCGCGCTGCGCTGGGACTGTCGCCAGTCGGGGGCTCGGGCGCGTGGCAAGTCTTGTGGGTTTCCACCTTATTATATTATACGCGTACACGCGCGCGAGAAAGCAAAGCCAGGCACATGCAAGGATTAAATTATCTTAAAACCACGGCTCTTTGCAAACTTTTTGCATCAATTCGGACACCAATTCATGCAAAAACGCTATATTTACAAATGACATAGCGACAATAACTCATAACCTATAATAGATTTACAACTAAAACGTTACAATTATGACCAACTTCATCCGAACCATCATTGCATCGCTGCTACTCATAGCCGGTAGCCAAAGCGTGCTGGGCCAGACCTTCTCGTCTATGGACGAAACGCAGCGCCAAACAGAGCTCACCAAGATAGCCTTGACCATCTACAAGAACCCTAAGTTCAGCAAATACTACTCCAAGTATGGATACTGCGGCAGGTCGGAGATCTCTACCTATAACATCAAGGGAGAAGGAGATGACAAAGACCGCAAGGAATACTTGGGAACGCAACAATATGTGGTCAAACTATACTGCAAGAAGGGCGCTGACTGGGGAGAATTTCCCATTGCCAAAGTCTATGTGTCTGACAAGGCAGGAAAGGCATGGATGATAAGGTTCGGCAACGACAATATGATGTTCCCGTACTGGAATTTTCCAGAGATATTCAAATAGCGGGCATGTACACGGCTACATAGTACATCCCTACGCCCGCCCAAGACGCCAAAGAGCCGGTGGAGAATAGTTCTCTACCGGCTCTTTGTATCTATAGTCCGAGAGGCAGTGGTGCGCTCTTAGAATTCGGCTGTCTTGGGAGTACGTGGGAAAGGTATCACGTCGCGGATGTTCTGCATACCGGTCACGAAGAGGATAAGGCGCTCAAAGCCGAGGCCGAAACCACCGTGGGGGCAGCTTCCATACTTGCGGGTGTCGAGATACCACCACATATCCTTCATAGGGATGTTGCGACGGTTGATTTCGCCGATGAGCTTGTCATAGTTCTCCTCGCGCACGCTACCACCGATAATCTCGCCAATCTGCGGGAAGAGCACGTCGGTACCCTGCACGGTGCGGTCGTCGTCATTAATCTTCATATAGAAGGCCTTGATCTCCTTAGGATAGTCGGTCATGATGACGGGCTTCTTGAAGTGCTCCTCGACGAGGAAGCGCTCGTGCTCGCTGGCGAGGTCCATACCCCAGCTTACGGGGAACTCAAACTTGTGACCGTTGGCGACAGCCTCTTCGAGTATCTTGATACCCTCGGTGTAAGGCAGACGCACAAACTCTTCGGCCACAACCGAATGGAGGCGCTCCAGGAGAGTCTTGTCTATCATCTTGTTGAGGAACTCGAGGTCGTCCTTGCAGTGCTCGAGCGCCCAGTTGACGCAGTACTTGATGAAGTCTTCCTCGAGGTCCATCAGGTCGGCGAGGTCGATGAACGCCACCTCGGGCTCTACCATCCAGAACTCAGCCAGGTGGCGTGGAGTGTTGGAGTTTTCGGCACGGAAGGTGGGGCCGAAGGTGTAGATGGAACCCAGGGCAGTGGCACCGAGCTCACCCTCGAGCTGTCCGCTCACGGTGAGTGATGTCTGCTTGCCGAAGAAGTCGTTGTCGTAATTGATTTTGCCATCCTCGTCCTTCTTGAGGTCGTAGAGGTTCATCGTGGTGACCTGGAACATCTGGCCGGCACCCTCGCAGTCGCTCGCGGTGATGAGCGGAGTGTGGAAGTAGAAGAACCCGTGCTCGTGGAAGTAGGTGTGGATGGCCATAGCCATGTTGTGACGGATGCGCATCACGGCTCCGAAGGTATTGGTGCGCAGGCGCAGATGGCCGTACTGGCGCATATACTCAAAGGTCTGGCCCTTCTTCTGCATGGGATAGTCGCTGCCGCAGAGGCCATAGACCTCGAGCTGCTCGCACTGGATTTCTACAGTCTGGCCGGCACCCTGGCTCTCTACCAGTGTACCCACGGCGCTGATGCAGGCTCCAGTGGTAATGTTCTTGAGCATCTGGGCGTCAAACTTGGCAGGGTCGACTACCACCTGGATGTTCTTGATGGTAGAACCGTCGTTGAGCGCAATAAAATCGACAGCCTTGCTGCTGCGGTGGGTACGCACCCATCCCTTTACATTTATCTCTTTTCCGAAATCGGTGCTCTTGAGGGCATCGACTACTTTAGTTCTTTTCATCTTTATCTATAGTCGTTTAGTTTCTGATTATTCGAAAGCACCCATGCGCAGCATGTCTACCTCTTTCTCGGTGAGATAGCGCCAGTCGCCGCGACGCAGGTTCTTCTTGGTAAGACCGGCAAACATCACGCGGTCGAGCTTGGTGACATGATAGCCCAGGCTCTCGAAGATACGGCGCACGATGCGGTTCTTGCCGCTGTGAATCTCGATGCCCACCTGGCTCTTGTCGTTGTCATCGGCATACTCGATGGCGTCGGCGTGCACTTCACCGTCTTCGAGGGTGATGCCGTCGGCTATCTGCTGCATGTCGTGAGCGGTGAGGTTCTTGTCGAGATATACGTGATATACCTTCTTCTTGAGGAACTTGGGATGGGTCAGTTTGCAAGCCAGCTCGCCGTCGTTGGTGAGCAGGAGCACACCCATCGTGTTGCGGTCAAGACGACCCACGGGGTAGATGCGCTCGGGGCAAGCGTCCTTGACGAGGTCCATCACGGTCTTGCGCTGCTGGGGGTCATCCACTGTGGTGACATAGTCCTTGGGCTTGTTGAGCAGCACGTACACCTTCTTCTCGATGGTCACGGGCTGGTCGTGGAACTTCACCTCGTCGGTGCGCAGCACCTTGGTACCCAGTTCGGTCACTACCTGGCCGTTGACGGTGACCACGCCTGCCTGGATAAACTCGTCGGCCTCGCGGCGTGAGCATACGCCGGCATTGGCGAGGAACTTGTTGAGGCGCAGGGGCTCATTGGGGTCGATGTGGTCTTCCTTGTACTCGATGCGCTTCTTCATGCTATACTTTGCATGTGGGTCGTAGTCGGCTGTACGCTGACGGTAGCCACCGCGCTGCTGACCGTAACCACCCTGCTGGCGGCCCTGATAACCACCCTGCTGGCGGCCCTGATAACCACCCTGCTGACGGGGCTGGTAACCACCCTGCTGACGGGGCTGATAACCTCCCTGCTGACGGGGCTGATAGCCACCCTGCTGACGGGGCTGATAGCCACCCTGCTGCTGGCGTGGACGATAGCCACCCTGCTGCTGACGGGGCTGGTAGCCACCCTCTTCGCCGTTGGCATTGTAGCGGGGACGGTAGCCGCCCTGCTGCTGACGGGGCTGATAGCCACCCTCTTCACCATTGCTGTTGTAGCGTGGACGATAGCCACCCTGCTGCTGGCGGGGCTGATAGCCACCCTGCTGGCGGGACTGGTAACCGCCCTGCTGACGGGGTTGGTAGCCGCCACCATTATTATAACGAGGGCGATAGCCGCCTGGCTGGCTGCCACCCGCAGCGCCCTGGAGATTGGCTCCAAAGCCCTCGGGGCGGAAACCACCCTCCTGATTGTTGTCACGATTATCACTGTAGGCGCGTGTGGTGCGAATACGGGGACGCTGTGGTCTGGCGCCTACACTCTTCTTCTCCTGTGAACCGAAACCGTCGGTTGCATCGCTGTTACCATTGTTCAGGTTCTGCGAATTGTTCTCTAAATCCATAATTTAATTGATAATACTTTATAGCCTCACGGCTGTTGTTAATAATAGGGTTATTGCGGTTATAATGTTGAGTTTACAAACCGGTGTAGTTGAGCGGGGTGATAGCCATCAGTTCGGCCTTCACACTGTCGCTCACGTTGAGCTGTCCGATGAATTCATGGATGGTCTGCTCGGTCATCTTCTGATTGGTGCGGGTGAGCGCCTTGAGCGCCTCATAGGGATGGGGATAGCCCTCACGGCGTAGGATGGTCTGGATGGCTTCGGCCACCACAGCCCAGGTGTTGGCCAGGTCGGCCTCGATGCGCTCTTCGTTGAGGATGAGCTTGCGCAGACCCTTGAGGGTGCTCTGGAAGGCAATGACGCTGTGGCCCATAGGCACACCGATATTGCGCAGCACGGTAGAGTCGGTAAGGTCGCGCTGGAGACGGCTTACGGGGAGTTTCTGGGCGAGGAACTGCAGCACGGCATTGGCGATGCCCAGGTTGCCCTCGCTGTTCTCGAAGTCGATGGGGTTGACCTTGTGGGGCATGGCACTCGAGCCAACCTCGCCGGCCTTGATTTTCTGCTTGAAATACTCCATGGAGATGTACATCCATACGTCGCGGTCCAAGTCGATGAGGATGGTATTGATGCGGCGCATAGCGTCGAAGACCGAGGCCAGATGGTCGTAGTTGCTAATCTGGGTGGTATACTGCTCGCGCTCCAGTCCGAGCTTCTCGCTCACAAAGCGGTTGCCAAAGGACTTCCAATCGTAGTCGGGATAAGCCACATGGTGGGCATTGTAGTTGCCGGTGGCGCCACCAAACTTGGCGGTGAGTTTGCAGGCACGAAGGGTGGCCAACTGCTCCTGAAGACGGTAGACGAAGACCATAATCTCCTTGCCCAAGCGTGTGGGCGAAGCGGGCTGGCCGTGGGTCTTGGCGAGCATGGGCACGTCGCGCCACTCGTCGGCATACTGCTGCAGCTGGTCAATGACTTCTTCTACCTGGGGGCAGAAGACCTCGTTGAGCGCGTCCTTCACCGAGAGGGGCACGCTGGTATTGTTGATATCCTGAGAGGTAAGACCAAAGTGGATAAACTCCTTGTAGGCATCCAAACCGCCTATCTTGTCAAACTCTTCCTTGATGAAATACTCGACGGCCTTGACGTCATGGTTGGTTATCATCTCGATATCCTTCACGCGCTGGGCGTCGGCCTCAGAGAACGACAGGTATATCTGGCGCAAGCGGGCAAACAGTGCATGGTCAAACGATGCCAGCTGGGGCAAGGGCAACTCGCACAAGGTAATGAAGTACTCGATTTCCACACGGACGCGATACTTGATAAGTGCATACTCAGAAAAATACTCGGCCAAAGCCTCTGTCTTCCCTCTATAACGGCCATCTATAGGCGAAATGGCGGTCAACAAATCCAAATTCATATTCTATGCTTTATTTACTGCCCACAAAATTAATAATAATATCTGAAACAGAGCGTAAATGTATCGAAAAAAATAAAAAAAGAGTCTTAAAGCAGTTAACTTTAAGACTCTTCAACTTGGAGTGGGCGTTGACGGATTCGAACCGCCGACCCTCTGCTTGTAAGGCAGATGCTCTAAACCAGCTGAGCTAAACGCCCTTACTTTTCGTAAGCGATTGCAAAGGTAGCAACTATTTCTGACACCACCAAATGTTTTCCCATATTTTTTGAAAAAATCTTCAAAATAGTGGATTGCTGCGACGCGACTACGGATGCTTGCTGCGTGTTCACCGCTGCCGGCTACGCCACTACGCTGATGGCGGATGGCACCCTCTCCGGCACATCGGGATGGCGGCAGAAGAACGATGGGGGCGCTGGGGGAATAAAAAAATCCCGGCAAAGTCTCATAAGAGAACTCTACCGGGAAAACACCCCAGTGGGCGTTGACGGATTCGAACCGCCGACCCTCTGCTTGTAAGGCAGATGCTCTAAACCAGCTGAGCTAAACGCCCTTACTTGTCGTAAGCGGTTGCAAAGGTAGTGACTTTTCTGCACTCCACCAAACTTTTCATGATGTTTTTTCAAAAAATATGCGATTTTTGTGGTTTTCGGGGGTATCAAGGGCGAAATGCACATGATTTCCGGCTTCACCGCCGTTACCATGGCGCAGGGCAAAAGGGCAGTGACGCGACTGCAATTGGAGGAATAGAACAGGGAGGAAAGACCGCGCGGCGCCCCCTCCCCCACCATGACTGCGCAGCGCACAGTGACCGCCATCGCGACCATCACCCCTCGATTGCTGCTTGTCTCCGCTGCAAAGGGAGGCGCACGGAGCGGCTCCAGGAGCGGAGATAGCCGCACAGAGACCATCGTTGGCCACGCGTATCGTCCGACGCGGATGCTCGTACCTTCCGATACGGATGCGAGTGTCGTCCGATACGGAAGCACGTTTCGTCCGATACGAACCGGCGATGATGGTCAGGAGCGCGCCAACAATGGTCAGAACGCTTGCCGACGATAGTCAGCGAGATTAACGAAGACAATCAGGAGAATGTTGGAGGTGGTCATAATTCTCATGGAGATGATCAAAAATTTCGTGGAAGTGGTCATAAATTTCGTGGAGGTGGTCATAAATTTCGTGGAGGTGGTCATAAATCTCGTGGAGGTGGTCATAAATCTCTCTGAGATGGTCAGGAGGGTGGCGGGGAGAATCTGGGGGATTATCGAGATGGTGGTTGGGATGGCGACGGTTAAAGACAGAACCCTGGACACAGCGAGCAGCGTTGGCTCTATCGACGGCGCGGTGGGAGTGGCAACTGCGGATTACACCTTATTAATATATATAAGCGGGAGAGTCAGCTCGGCAGGAAGGAGTATCAACACCATGGCCAGAAGGAGCAGCATGTTGGGCAGAAGGGGCTGTGTGATGGGCTGGAGAATTAACATAATACTCGGGAGGGTCTGCTCGGTAGGAAGGAGTATCAACGCCATGGCCAAAAGGAGCAGCATGTTGGGCGGAAGGGGCCGTGTGATGAGCCGGAGAATTAACATAATGCTCGGGAGTGTCAGCATGGAGGGCGGAACGGGCAGCATGGAGGGCGGAAGGGACAGCATGGAGGGCGCGAACGCGCAAACGGCGGTCGGGAGGGTAAGCTCGGCGGTCGGGAGTGTTCGGACAAAGGCAATAAAAAAGGGGAGCACCGAAGTACTCCCCTTGGATGTATTGCTAATATAAATTACTCAGCAACAGTAACAGTTGCACGACGGTTGAAAGAAACTGGAGACAGTTCATCAACGCCACCATTACCCTTAGTAGTAATGTTGTCGCGGCTTACGCCCATCTTAACGAGCTCGTCAGCAACAGTTGCAGCACGCTTCTCAGACAGTGCCTGATTGTAAGCGGGCTTACCGGTAGCGCTATCAGCGAAACCTGTAACAACCAACTTAGAGTTGTTGTCAACAGCGTACTTGGCGAGAGCCTGTACGTTTACGAGGTCCTTCTTAGAAGCAATCTTAGACTTGTTGATGTTGAAAAATACTGATACAGGAGTGTGTACGAGTTCCTTAACAGCAGGAGTCTCATTTGACTTTTCAGCCAGGAGCTTCTTCAGGCGAGCGTTCTCAGCGTTAGCGTCGTTGAGCTGTGCGTTGAGAGCGTCAATCTGAGACTGAGAAAGAGCCTTGATAGCGTCTACATCAGGAGTCTTGTCCCAAGAAGCCTTGCCCAGGTTGAAAGTAAGACCAACTTCACCATAGAGGTGGTTGTCGTGAGCATCCCAACCACGGCCAGTACCTGTGAAAGCAGCATTGCCATCCTTGTCGTTCTCGCTGGTAATCAGACCAAGTTCAACATTGATAGCGACCTTCTTGCTTACATAGAACTGGTTGAGGATACCAGCGCTGAGACCGAGAGCATAAGAGTTGTAGCTCATAGAACGGCCAAAGCCACCACCGAGGAAAGGAACGAAGTTCCAAACGCGCTCAGGGTTGTAACCATAGATAAGGTTGCTGAGGTTGAACAGAACCTGCTCCTGAGCTACCCAATACTTGTTACCTACATCCTGACGTGCGGGAGTGTGGTTAACCTGCTTGCCCCAGATACCCTGTACCTTAGTACGGAGACCGATGCCGGGAGTGAACCACTTACCTACAGCAACAGCAACACCGGGGTTAGAACGGAAACCCTTCAGAGGGCTATGTGACAGGCCTGAGCCGTGCTCCTGACCTGAATACCATGCATTCCATTCACCACCAACCTGGATGAACCAGTTGCTCCAGAAAGAATTAGTTGCTACACTGTGCTTCAGTGTAGGATCTGCATCCTGTGCAAATGTGCACAGAGACACGCTGGCAAAAGCCAATACAATCAATAATTTTTTCATAACTTTTATATTAAACAATCAATAATCTCGTTGTTCGCTATTCACGTCGACGCGGGATGCCTTGCATTACGCGCACCTACGTATGTTAGTGTATGCAAAGTTAGTTAAATTTTCCATAGCTCTTATAGTTTTCTTCAAAAAAATAGTTACAAAAAGCGTAAATACGTAAGTAATTTCAGTTTATTTATATTGCATAAACACTTTTTTACACATTTATGAACCTGGAGACGCCATTTTCTGGACCCAAGAGCAACAAAAGACCCCGGTTCTGCCTCATTCTTGATGATTTAGAGGACAGAACCGGGGCTGGAGTAAGGCTGGAGCGGGATGATTAGCCCAGCAGTTTCTCTATCTCTTGCTGTTTGAGGATGCAGAGGATGTTTTTGCCGTCGGGCGAATAGTTGACATTGGAGCAGGCGAAGAGTTGGTTGACGATATTCTCCATCTCGACGTTGCTGAGCACTTGTCCCTGCGGGATGGCTGCATGTCGGGCCATGCTCGACGCAAGCCGATGATTGATATCGTCTTTGATGCCACTGCCCTTCTCGCGGGCGGCAGCCAGCATGTCGGTGATGAGGGCGGTGACGCTGATACCCTCGATGTCGGCGGGGATGGAGTTGACGGCATAGCTGTTGGCTCCGAGGTCGGTGAGTTCGAAGCCCATGTCAACGAGCTCGGGCATCACCTCCTGCAACATGGCCGCATCGTCGGGGGTGAGCTGCAGCACCTCGGGGAAGACCACTCGCTGGGCGTCACCCTTCTTGTTTTGCATCTGGAGGAGGTATTTCTCGAAGAGGATGCGGTAATGGGCGCGACACTGGTCGATAATCATAAGGCCCGACTTGACGGCGGTCATGATGTAACGGCCCTTGTACTGGTAGTGGACGGGCGAACGGTCGTCGGAGATATTGGCGTTGCTCACGGGCTTGGCGGCGAAGAAGTCTTCGCCCTCGCTGGCGTCGGCAGAGGGTGTGTCGGCATAGAGCTGCTGCCAGTCGCAGGGCACTGATGACGACGGCGACGAGGTGTCGGGGGTAAAGGGGTTGTAGTGGGGATTGTAGTTGACGCGCGGGGCCTCGACCTGGGGCGCGTGCTGGGTGAAGACGGGGATGTCGGGACGGTCTTCGGTATCGAAGTCGATGGACGGCACATCGTTGAAGACGCCTATCGACTCGCGCACAGCGGCAGAGAGAATCTGCCAGATGGCCTGCTCGTTTTCAAACTTTATCTCGGTCTTGGTGGGGTGGATGTTGACATCGATATTGGCTGGCTCGATGGTGAAATAGATGAAGTATGGCACCTGTTCGCCCATCGGTATGAGTCGCTCGAAGGCTGCCATCACCGCCTTGTTGAAGTAGGGATGCTTCATGTAGCGCCCGTTGACAAAGAAATACTGCTGGGCGCCTTTCTTCTTGGATGTTTCGGGCTTGCCCACATATCCCTTGATGCTGCAGAGGGTGGTCTCGACCTCTACGGGGATGAGGTCGCTGTCCATCTTGCGTCCGAAGATGTCGGCAATGCGCTGGCGGAGACTTCCGGAGCGCAGATTGAACATCTCGGTGCCGTTGCTCGAGAGGGTAAAGGCTATGTCGGGATAGACCAATGCGATGCGCTCGAAGGCGGTAACGATGTTAGCGAGCTCGGTGGAATTGGACTTGAGAAACTTGCGGCGTGCGGGAACGTTGTAGAAGAGGTTTTCGATGAGGAAGTTGCTTCCCGACGGGCATGAACATGGTTCCTGACCTGTGAAGCGTGAGCCCGAGATAGACAGATGGGTACCCAGCTCGTCGGCTTCTTGGCGAGTACGCAGTTCAATCTGTGCCACTGCGGCTATGGAAGCCAACGCCTCGCCTCGGAAGCCCATCGTGGTGAGTGCGAAGAGGTCCTGGGCTTGGCGGATTTTGGACGTGGCGTGGCGCTCAAACGACAGTCGGGCGTCGGTCTCGCTCATTCCCTTGCCGTCGTCGATTACCTGAATCGCCGTGCGACCTGCGTCGGTCACGAGCACCTGAATGTGACGGGCACCGGCATCGACTGAGTTTTCGACCAGTTCCTTGATGACGCTGGCGGGACGCTGTATCACCTCGCCGGCGGCTATCTGGTTGGCCACCGAGTCGGGGAGTAATTGGATAATATCGCTCATAATGATGATTTGCTAAAGGAGGAAGATAAAAATGGTAAGAACGAGAAAGAGCATGAGCAGCGGGACGACGATGGCGCCCACCAACCTCATGGCGGCATCGCGCGACTGGCGGCGGCGCTCTGCCAATGCCGAAACGAAGAGCGGTCCGGCTGGCGAGGTCTTTGGCGCGGGAGTGGCGTAGGCGGACTTGGGCGCAGACGCATCGACCGATGGAGCGGCGTCATCTCCTGATGGCGCGGCGGTTACGACCGAGGGCTCGGCAGCGGTGGCTGCAGCGGTAAGGGAAGCCTCGTCTGCCGCCGCTTCCACCCTACTCTGTCTGAGACGGCGCACGGCTTCGTTGCGCTCATCTATATAAATATAGGTATGGTGGAAACCTTGCGGCTTGCGGCTATTCAACCAGCCCATCGTGGTCAAGATGTTGGAGAGGGGCCTCCTGACGCTTGCGCACCACGAGTCCTTCGCCGGCTTTCTTACCTCGCCAGTTGAAGATGTCATCCTTGTCGCGGGGCTTCAGGTCCTCGAGCCACACAAAGACATCGAGGCGCTCCGTGCCGGGCGGGATTTGCGTCATGGGGTACATCGTGCCTTGCGGCTTGCTTGCCCATACCTTCTCCAACTGACGCTCGGGCGAGAGAAACATGCGCAGGGTGTCGGTCTCCATGTAGTTGAGCGCCACAAGCGAACTGTCTTTCTCGTCGGTGTAGTAATACACGGTCCTCACGTTGCCTATGGCCTCGGTCTGGCGTATGCTGCCTGCTTCGAAGTAGGCATTCATCAGTCGCGACGACACCTGGTTGTAGTGCTGTTTGTCTGGCAACTGCTCTACCGAGAATGCCTGGCCGTCTACCTGTGCAAAGCGGATGGTCGAGTCGTTCATGTAGACGCGTATGACTTCGCCGAGCAACTGTCTGCCGCCGTTCCACACCACCGGGTCCTTGTACATGGTCATGCAGGAGTCCTGGCTGTTGAAGACGATAGAGTCGCTGATGGCCTGGACATCGGTGCGATAGACGCTGACGTGGTTGTAGCAGTGTATCTTGCGATAGACAGAGTCGGTATTGATATTGAAAGTGTAGATGCGGATAGAGTCGGAATGGGCGTAGAGCGTGTCGGCACTCTGCGAAAAGTCCTTGAGCAGCGCACGCTTGGTGGCATAGCCTTCGCCGGTCTTCTCGTTGTACTTGAGCTTATCGCAGACGAGAGAGTTCTTGTTCTTCTTGTCGATGTAGACCACGCGTCCGTAGCCGTAGCTGTCGCCATCCTTGGCGTAGAAGAGGCTGTCGCCCTCGAGCACTTTCTGACTGTCCTCGAGTCGTGAGCGATTGAAGAGCTGGGCTTTGTCGGTCTTGGTGTCATAGTAGGCATCGGTGGTGAGCACCACGCCATCCTTGGTATGTATCGTCGAACCTGGGCCAACGATATGGGCTTGCGACTTGCGGGTATCATAATAGAGAGTGTCGGTGGCGATGTCGGTGTCTTCGCTGCGCATACGCACATTGTAGTAGAAGACAGCCTCGCGGGTCTCAAGATTGTACTTTCCCCAGTCAGCCACGAGTTTGTCCTTGCCGTCCTCGAGCACACCGCCCTCAAGGAAGTAAGCGTAGTTGTAGAGTCGGTCGTAGTTGAGACTATCGGTTCTGAGCACCTGCTTGCGGTGGGTCAGCACCACATTGTAGCGTGCCGCCATACGCTGCTCCACGCCGTCGTAGTCGGCATAGCGGGAAGTGAGCGAGAGCGTGTCGCCCTGGCGGAAGCGCACGTTGCCGAAGGCCTTCACCGAGTTGGACTCCTGATAGAAGTAGGCACTGTCGCACCAGAGCTCGGCACCCTGGTGGCGGAAGTGGACACGTCCCTTGGCTATCTGCGCATCGGGGTTCATGCCATAGTGGTCAAACTTGAGTTCATCGGAATGGATGAGATAAATCTTCTCATCCTTGCCTTTGGGCTTGTGCTTCTTCTGCGTCACCACCGACTGCACGCAAAGCGCAAAAAAGCATAGAACTGCGACCAATGCAATTCTATGCCCTGATAAATATATCTTTACTTGTTTACCTTTCGTCATTTCACCCAACCTTGGTATTCAAAATCACAGTTCTTGTATCTGTCGGCCATCCAAACATACGTATGTTTGATTTTGTCGACCACCCAGTTGTGCAGTTTTTCCTCGCGCATCTTGTTGAGCACGATGTTCTTGAGCAGCTGGTAGTCCTCTGCCAGCGTAGCGCGATGACCGGGGATGCGGCTCTTGAGCTTGATGACGGCGCAGACCTTCTGTCCCTTGGCGTTAATCATCTCAAAGGCTTTTGACACATCGCCCACCTGCATGTTTTCCACCTGCTGTGCCACCTCTGTGGGCAGCGCCTTCATCTGGAAACGTGATGTTCGGCCTTCCTCTGTCTGGCTTGTGGCCATAAGTCCATTGTTGTTGCGGGTATCCTTGTCGTCCGAGATGTAAGAGGCAGCCTCTTCAAACGAATACTTGCCCTCGCGGATTTCGTCGGCGATAGAGTCAAGGCGCAGGCGCGTCTTCTCGACCACCTCCTGGTCTACCTTGGGTTTGCGCAGGATATGGCGCACCTTGATACGGTCGCCTCGTTTGTCGATGAGCTGGATGATATGGAAACCGAACTCAGACTCCACAATCTTGGAAATCTTCTTGGGGTCGGTGAGGTTGAATGCCACATTGGCGAAGGCTGGGTCGAGCATACCGCGACCTACATAGTCGAGCTCACCGCCACGACGGGCTGACTCGGGGTCCTCTGAGTAGAGGCGCGCCAGCGTGGCAAACGATGTCTCGCCACGGGTTACGCGGTCGGTGAAGTTGCGCAGCTCCTCCTTGACCTTGTTTACCTCTTCACGGGTAGCCTTGGGCTGGCGGGTGATAATCTGCACCTCGACCTCTACTGGCACGAAGGGCAGACTGTCTACGGGCAGCTTGTCGAAGTACTTGCGCACCTCGCTCGGAGTCGTCGCCACATCCTTTACCAGTTCCTTGCGCATCTTCTCTATACGCTGCTGGTTCTTGAATTCATCACGCATCTGCTGGCGCATTTGGGCTACGGTCTGGTTGCGATACTCTTCGAGCTTCTCTTTAGAGCCCGCCATCGAGATCCAGTAGTTTATCTGCTGGTCTATGCTTGTGGTCACTTCGCTCTCAGACACCTCAATAGAGTCTATCTCGGCCTGATGGAGGAAGAGCTTCTGCACTGCCATCTGTTCAGGGATGGCACAGTCGGGGTCTCCTTTCCACTGCATGCCTTCCATCTGTCCCTGCAGGCGCATAGTCTCGACATCCGACTTGAGGATGGGCTCGTCGCCCACCACCCAGATTACTTCGTCGACCACGGCCGACTCGGGCACGTTGGCCACCGTATCTTTAGCTACCTTGACGGTATCTTTGGGCGCCTGGCCTTTCATGACCCACTGGCCCTTGCCAGCCATCGCGTTGCCGCCGGCTATCAGCGTGAGGGCGGCAGCACCTATACCTATTTTATATAAATTCTTCATCTTCTAATGTTTGTTTACCGTGTTTACCACATCCTCGTTGACCGTGAAAGTATACCGCTTACGCAACTCCCCGACCCACTTCTCCTCGAGATACTCCTGATAGTCGGCCACCACGAGGGCGTTCACGTCGGCAGCCTCTTTAGGGGCCTTGAGTTTCTTGCCATAGACGGCGTCGAAGGGGAAGTCCTTGTTGGGCTTGGCCTCATCGCCGGTCTTGAAGACCAGTCGGTCGATGGTTTTGTTGTCGCCTTTGACGAATATACCTTTCTCTACGCGTATGCGCAGGATGCTGTCATTGTTGAATGTGGTGCGCAGCCGCTCAGCCCATTTGTCAAAGGGCAGCCCCTTCACCGCTTTCTTCACCGCGGCGATGTCTGCCTGGGTACGGGTGTGATAGGCAATGCCTTTGTAGTGAGGCTCAGTCCACTTGTAGCGCTTGCGGTTGGCCTTGAAGTAGTTCTCCTGACCTTCCTTGTCGTTCTGGGCTTTCTCCCATACGGTGCGGTTGCTCATTTCAAAGAGCAGCAGACCGTCGTGATACTCCTGGATGAGATAGCGCAGCTCGGGCTGCCGGGCCTCGAGTTCCTTCATGCGGGCGGTGAGCACCTCCTCGTGCGACACCTTGCTGCCCTGCTGGCGCGCTATCGAGTCGATGCGCTGGTTGATGATGGCCTCGACCATTCCCCTGCGTTCTACAAACTGCAGGATTGACGCTCGCAATGTGTCGTAGGGCATACACATGCGGCGGTCTTTCATCAGGATGATGTGCCATCCTGCCGGCGACTCAAAGGGACGGCTCATCTGCCCTTTCTCGAGGGCGTAAGCCTGGGTTTCAAACTCTTTGAGCGTCTGTCCGTGCTCTATCCACGGCAGTTCACCACCCTGCTGGGCAGAGCCCTTGTCGTCAGAGAGACGGCGAGCCACGTCGGCAAAGTCGGCTCCCGCCTGCAGCACGCTGTAGATTGAGTCTATGCGCGCCTTGGCTGCAGCCACCTTCTCCGGAGTGGTCTTCTGGCGCAGCATCACGAGGATATGCGCCGGCTTTACCAGTCCGCCGTTGCCATCCACACGCTGCCGGTATTCGGCATAGACGCTCTTGGCCTGGGCCTCCACGTCTTCGGGTGTGACAAACGATGGACGTATCTGCTGGTCACGGTAAGTGGCAAACTCCTTGCGAAACGACTCCATCGTGTCCAGTTTCGCGTCGAGAGCCGCCTCTACCTTCAGCTTGTAGTTGATGAACAAATCGACATACTCCTTCACGCTCTTGCGGTCTATGACGCCCGCATTGTTGTTTTTGTTGTACGAGTACTCAAACTCCGAGCGCAGCACAGGTTTGTTGTTGACCGTCATGATGACGGGGTCGCTCTGAGCATGAACTGGGCTGCCCCACCAGAGTGCGGCAGCCATCAGTAGTATTGTTGTTTGTTTCATCTTGCTCTATACCTTATTATATATATTACTCGTGGCGGCTGTAGTTAGGCGCCTCACTGGTGATGGTGATGTCGTGGGGATGACTCTCCAGCACACCAGCATTGGTGATACGGGTAAACTTGGCATTGTGCAGCAGGTCGATGGTGGCAGCTCCACAGTAGCCCATACCCGAGCGCAGACCGCCAATGAGCTGGTAGATAACCTCCTGTACAGTTCCCTTGTAGGGCACTCGGCCGGCGATGCCTTCGGGCACCAGTTTCTTCACGTCGGTGGTGTCGCCCTGGAAGTAGCGGTCCTTAGAGCCATTCTTCTGCTCCATAGCCTCGAGCGAACCCATACCGCGATAGCTCTTGAACTTACGACCGTTGAAGATGATGGTATCGCCAGGACTTTCCTCGGTACCGGCAACGAGCGAACCTATCATCACCGACGAACCGCCGGCAGCGAGAGCCTTGACAATGTCGCCCGAATAGCGCAGACCGCCATCGGCAATCAGTGGCACGCCAGTACCCTGGAGTGCAGAGTAGACATCGTAGACAGCGCTCAGCTGGGGCACACCCACACCGGCTACCACACGGGTAGTACAGATTGAGCCCGGGCCGATGCCCACCTTGATGGCATCGGCACCATTGTCTACCAGCATCTTGGCTGCGGCACCTGTAGCCACGTTGCCCACCACGATGTCTATACCGGGGAAGGCAGCCTTAACCTCGCGCAGTTTCTCTACCACGCCCAGTGAGTGACCGTGGGCTGTGTCTATCACGATGGCATCGGCACCTGCGCCCACCAGGGCTGCAGCGCGCTCCAGCGTGTCCTTGGTGACGCCCACTCCGGCAGCCACACGCAGACGACCCTTGTCGTCCTTGCAGGCCATAGGTTTGTCCTTGGCCTTGGTAATATCCTTATAGGTGATAAGACCCACGAGATGGTTCTCGGCATCTACCACCGGGAGTTTCTCTATCTTATGTTCCTGCAGTATCTGTGCAGCCGCAGCCAGGTCGGTCTGCTGATGGGTGGTCACCAGATTCTCGCTGGTCATCACCTCGTCGATGGTCTTGTCCAGGCGACGCTCGAAGCGCAGGTCGCGGTTGGTGACGATACCTACCAGATGGTTTTCCTCATCCACTACGGGTATGCCGCCGATGCGGTAGTCGTGCATCATGGCCAGCGCATCCTGCACGGTGCGGCCCTTGCGTATGGTCACGGGGTCATAGATCATACCGTTCTCAGCACGCTTCACGATTGCCACCTGACGGGCTTGGTCGTCGATGCTCATGTTCTTGTGTATCACACCGATACCTCCCTCGCGGGCAATGGCGATGGCCATCGACGACTCGGTCACGGTGTCCATGGCAGCCGTCACAAAAGGCACATTGAGCTCAATATGGCGCGAAAACATGGTTTTCAACTCTACCGTCTTGGGCAACACTTCTGAATAAGCGGGAATCAAGAGGACGTCGTCGAAAGTGAGACCGTCCATCACTACTTTATCTGCAACAAATGATGACATATGTATTTTTGAAATTTATTGCATGCAAATTTAGCAATAAAAATTCATTCACGAGTGTGTTTTCCCGATTTTCTATCACAATTAATTGTATTTAACGCTGAAAGGGCGACTCCCATCAGGCCCGCTCTTACACCTCCGAGATGCCTCACGACGATTACGACCACGACCGTAGTCTCTATCCAGACCGCGGTGGTTGACGGCAGCAGGGAGCGCACCGACACTGGCAGGGAGCGGCGAGACAAAGTCAGGGAGCGGCGAGACATTATCAAGGAGCGGCAAGACACCGCAAAGCCGACACCCTCAGATGTCGCCGTGACCATCACCAGACTGATTGCAGACCGCGAAACAGTCATTTCACAGTCTGCAATCGTCATATCCTGCCGCGAAATACTCCTATCGCGCCGCGCATCTACATTATTCAGCATCCCGGCAGAGTCTGCGGTCGCCGGCGTACCTTTGCCACAGTCCTCTGCCCGGTGCTTGTCCATCTCCTTGCCCGTCTACACCTTGCCCACCGCGGTGGGGTGTACGGCGCTACTTCGCCGTGGGCGCTTTCTTCAGGTCGTCATTATAGATAGAGTGACGCGAGCGCTTGGTCTTGGAGTACTTCATGTCGCCCAGACGATAGCTGACGCCTATGCTGATGCCTTGACGCGAATAGCGTCTGTCCGACTGGCTCTGATAGCCGGGGCCTTGTGTATAAGTGGTACGGGTGAGCCACTTATGAAACGGGTCGGCGGCACGCAGTGACACGATGAGCCGCTTGCTGCGCAGGAACGGACGCGACAGCGAGAAATAGTTATACACGAGACCGTCTACCCTATCCTGCAGCGTGATGTCTCTCGACCGCGCCGACAGGATGGCATAGAGCGAGATGTCTGCGGGCAGCCTCCACGACAGGTTGAGGTCTGCGTTGCCGGTCCATCCGTGGTTCTGCAGCTGGCGGCTGGGCGCTCTGAGGTCTATATAGGCGGCTCCCATGCTCAGCGTGAGCCAGAGCTTGGAGGTGATGTTCCACTTGTAGTAGACATTCACAGCCGTACGCTCCACCTTGCCTACATTGAGATAGGTGGTATAGACGGCACCGGGCGCGGCATAGTGCTTGCCGTTGTCGAAATACTCGCCCCCTTCGCCTATCAGTCTGCTGTAGCTCTCGATACCATTGCTCAGATGGCGGTAACTCAGGCTCAGACTGAGGTTGGTCTTGCGGGTAAACCATCCATAGGTGGCGCCCAGGTTATAGCTGTTTTCTGCGTCCAGGCTGCTGTTGCCCTGCACGATGTTCTGCGGGTTCAGGTTGTTGAAGTAGGGGTTGAGATAGTATATACTGGGGCGTGCCAGCCTCTTGCCGTACTCCAGCCTCAGCGACTGGGCCTTGGCGAGCTTCAGGTTGACCCTCACCGACGGCACCACGTTGGCGTAGTGGCTCGAGTAGTTGCCCTCGGCGCCTATGGGGCCTGCCAGATACTTGATGTCCTGATAGGTATATTCGTAGCGCAGGCCCGGCATCACCGAGACGGTCTTTCCGCGGTAGGTATAGCTGAGATAACCGCCCACGATGTCATTGCGGTTTTTGTAGTGGTTGCTCCGCAGGTCGTTGTGAGCCCACTGCCCCGACATGGCCCTGCTGTCATAGAGGTCGTTCTGGCTCTCGTTGTTGCGCAGGATGTACTTGGCGCCCACTTCCAGCGTGTGCTGCCGCCCCAGCGGTGTGCTATAGTCCAGCTGCAGGGTGTGTTCGTTGGTCTTGTTGTCACGGTTGGAGCGGTTGTCATAGAGCTGGAGCTGTTCTATCAGGCTCGCCATGCCGCCACTCACGATGTCGGCATACTGGGTGATGTCCTTGCTGTGCGACGGACCGGTACTCAGCTGATACGACAGCGTGGTGACACGCTGGTGGTTGCGCCTTCCGTTGCGCTGGTAGTCCAGATTAAGGGTGCCGTTGAGCATCGAGTTCTTCAGATTGCCATGGCGCAGATACGAGTAGTCTGCCTGACTGTTGCCCTGGCTCCACATGCCGGTACGCTCGTCGCTCATCATGTGCTGTTGGGCACCCATACCCGTCAGCGAGAAGGTAATCATCTGCACGCTGTCTATCTCGTAGCTGGCGTTGACCGAGGCAAACTCGGTGTTGTCCTGCGACTTGGTGCTGTTCACGCTCCTGAGTTGGGTGGCGCCACCCGCGCCGTAGCCATTGCGCAGCAGCGACGTCCTGTCCTCGGGCGACAGTATGCGGTTGTAAGAGAAGTCGGCGTCAAAGGCAAACCGTCCTATCTTGCTCATCGTCATCACGCTGCCGTCGTAGGCCGTCGTACCTGCACTGGCCCCCAGGGTGGTAAGATGGCCCTCATACTGCGAGCGCATCACGATGTTGATAACGCCGCCTATGCCCTCGGCATCATACCGGGCACCCGGCGAGGTGATGACTTCAATGCTCTTGACCATCTCGGCAGGCAGACTGCGCAGCACCTCCTTGGGGTTGCGCGTGACGGCGGTCTTGCGACCGTTCTGCAGGATGAGAAACTTCTTGGTGCCATTCATCTCTATATTGCCGTCGCCGTCTACGCTTATCAGTGGCACCTTGCCCATCATCTCCGAGAGTCGCAGTATCTTGGCGTCGGGATCCGACGCCACATCGTAGGTCAGCTTGTCCACATCCATCGTCACCAGCGGTTTCTGTGCATCCACCGTTACCTCTTTCAGCATCTTCACATCATCGGCGACATAGACGGCCCCTATGTCCATGACTTCCTGTCCCTCCGTCAGAGCGAAGCGACGGGGCTCTGCCACTCTGCCCACCATGGCTGCGGTGACGGTGTATTGGCCGGGCATGACGGGCACCACCACCTCAAATCGGCCAACGCTATCGGCCAGCACCTTCTTCACGCCGGTGCCCGGCAGCGACTTGTGTGCCACGCATACGGTAGCCATCATCTCGGGCTCGCCGGTCTCCTTGTCCATCACCGTTCCCGTAACCTTGCACGTCGGGGCAGTGGCGGGCGTCTGGGCGCCCATCGGCATCGCAAACATGACAGCCAGTACTGTCAGCATCATTGATAGTGGTTTCATAGGCTTATAGTTTTATTACACATTCACAAAGCGTAGCTCCGCAAAACTCCTGGATTAGAAAGGAATGTCCAAATGTAAAAAGAAAAAACGATATGGCAATCTTTTTCCTCGTTTTTTTACGTTCCCCGTGCATTTTTTTCATTTCCACGCTGATTATGTGGCCATTTGTGTCGCCGATGACCACTCCGGCAGCCACTTCCACCATCGGGCGACGGCTGCCGACCTGCTCTGCCACCCTCTGCTGCCGTTGCAGAGATGCCGCATGGCTCTGCCCAGGCGAGAGGATGACCACAGACTGCGCCGTGTAACCGGCAGAAAAGTTATTGCAAACGATTAGGCTTATGGAAGAGCACCTCGGGGTCTGAGCCGCCAGCGAACCTCACTCCTTGGCTGACTATACAGGAAGAGCGGCTTGAAAGAGTGGCGTTGCCCACCCTTTCAAGCCGCTTGTCGTTGCGCCCGCCCTATATACATTATATTATATATAGACGCGCCACTACCCTTGTCGGCCTTATGCGTTTCCAGACGACACACACGCAGCCACAGCCTCTTGCCAGAGGCGACAAGAGGCGGTCCGGGTGTATGGGCAGCCTATTTCAAACGCTGTGCCAATCTGCCGAGATACTCTATGCCATAGACAGGCCATAGCGGCACCTTGCGCACATTGGTCCTTACCGCCGGTATGTCGAGCGCCAGGAAGAGCAGAGTCATGCCGCCGCTCATCCAGACCACGATGCCGTAAATCTGCTTGAGGGCTACGCTCATCATACTGCGTATATACTGCTCCATAAAGGCAGGGAAATTCATCTGCGACAGGTCCAGACGCGTCAGCGTGAGCTCTTGGCCGTAGCGGGCTATGTCGTCGTTCATGAACCAGGAGAACCAGTGGGTGTAGATGCCATATCCGGCAGCACCGGCGAGATACATGTGGAAGATATTGAACACGAAGAGCCCCATGAAGAACTGTTCCAGACTGGGGGCAGACTCGTTGAGAGCCCACATGAGCGTGGCGGCGAGAATGGCATAAGCCGCACCACAGCAGATGATAGGCAGACGGAACTGCTCGATGTTGACCTGCATGTCGAGTCTGAAATACATGAGCAGGGCATAAGCCAGGATGAAGCCGAAGCCAAGGGCAAAGAGTTTCCACACCTTCCACTTCATCACCTTGAGCCACAACAGGTCGATGGCTATGCCCAGATAGACGCCGGGCAGTGCCCATAAGAGCAGTTGTGCCTTGGTATGCTCTTCCAGCCGTATCACCTCGGTATAGAGTATTTCCTCGAGGGTGTGCTCGCAGCCTAAGAGAAGCTCGCCCATTGTCACCACCACCATGATGGGCACTATGTTGCGCAGCCTGAAGATTCTCAGGTCTACATAGGGATTGGCCACCCTGAGCAGTCTGTGTACCACCACGCCCGCCAGAGCCAGCGCCACGCCCGTCAGAATGCGCAGTGTGCGGCTGTCCATCCACATCTTGTAGTCGCCATAGACAAAGATGTAGGACAGCACGAGCATGAGCAGACTGATAAGCAGACCGTTGCAGAAGTCAATGCCACGCAGGCTTATCCTGTTGGGCATGGGGCAGAAGGGGCGGCACATCACCAGCTGCACGCCCACCACCACGCACATGGCGCCGATGATGAATACGTGCATCATCTGCCAGGTGAAGTGATAGCCGAACCACGCCGCCAGGAAGGCGCTGCCCTCGATAGACGTGAGCAGCACGATGTGGAGCACGGGGAAGAACACGGCAAAGTCGCGGCGGGGAGTTATCCACAGCTGGATGTTGCTCATCAACTCAAAGGTGCCTTGCAGCTTGGCCATGCCGCCTATGAAGCACACCACCAGCAGTAGCGGCATGAAGGTGGTATGGATAGTCACGAGGTTGGTCACGGCTATGACCACCGCCGAGGTGATGAGCAGCTGCTGGTTGGTAAAGCGGAACTTCATGCGGAAGAGCATGGGGAAGTAGATGGCCATGCCGGCAAGACTGGCATAGAGCAGCATCATCAGGTCTTCTATCATGAAGTTGGTGGAACCCTGGATGGCCTCAAGCGAACCCAGGTACATACTGCCAGAGAACTGGATGCAGAACGCACACAGCACATATATCCACGGCCGGATGCACCGTGGCACCCAGTCGCGGAACATGGGCATATTGAAGCCCATGCCTGCTGTCTGTGGGGGAGGAGGCATTGGTATCATAATCGTCCTTGGCGTCGTAATCAGTATTTCACCTCACACTCCACGTTGTACCCGGCATGCAGGCGGGCAAGGTCTTCGGCGCTGTTGCCGTCGAGGGCGATGCGCACGGTGACGCGCTGCTCTACCTTGACGAAGTTGCCCGTGGCATTGTCGACGGGAAGGAGCGAGAAGGCGCTGCCCGTGGCACGGCTGATGCGCTCCACGCGACCCCGATAGACGATACCGGGCACGGCATCGACGGTGAGCTGCGCCTCAGACCCTTCGTGGATATGGTCGAGCTGGCTCTCCTTGTAGTTAGCCTCGACCCACAGGCTGCCGGCATCGACGATGTTTACCAGGGTCTGACCGGGCTGCACGAGCATGCCCTCCTGGATGTCCTTGGTACCCACCACGCCGTCGCAGGTAGCGATGATGTAGCAGTAGGAGAGGTTGAGCTGGGCCAGCTGGACGGCAGCCTGGGCGAGTCGCAGCGTGCTGATAGAGGCAGAGAGGTGGTGGCCCTGCTCGGTCTTGACGCTGGTCTGGGTGGCACGCGAGCGAGCCGCCTGCTCGTATCTGGCTTTGGCACTGAGGTAGGCAGTATGCACGTTGTCATACTGCTGGCGGGTCACGGCCTCCTTGGCGAGCAGGGCTTCGAAGCGGGCGTCCTCGCGACGGGCGTTGTCCAGATGGGCACGGGCTTCCTCGATGCTGGCATCGGTCACCTGCATGCCCGCTTCGGTGGTGGCTATGCTGGAGCCAGTGGCCTTGGAGCCCTCTTCGGCGCGGGCAAGGTCGGCCTGGGCCTGGGCCAGACGCAGACGATACTCGGTGTCCTCGATGACCACCAGGGTGTCGCCCTTCTTGACGTGCTGGAACTCCTCAAACCTTACCTCCTTGACGAAACCCTGCACACGGGTGTTCTGTGGAGTGACGTGCTGTCGCACACGGGCGTTGTCGGTAAACTCTACATGGCCGAAGTGGCCGAAATTGACAATGACGATACTGGCTCCGATTACAATGAGCAGGAGCACCATGCTGTTGTAAACGTATTTCTTGATATTCTTCATCTTGATGGTTGTTGCGGGTCTGCCGGTGGCGACCCTTGGGTTGGTGTATAGGGTATGGGGCGTAGGGGTGCCGGTGGCTACAGCTGCCCGGCTATGTACTTCATCTTATAATAGGCATAGGCGATGTTGATGCGCGCATCGACCTCGCCCAGTTCGGCGTCGAGCTTCATATTGGTAGCGTCTATCATGTCGGTGATGAGCGCCAGCTGGTTGAGATAGCGGTTGTTGACCACCTGATAGTTCTGGCGCGCCAGCTCCACGCTCTTCTGCTGGGTTTCGAGCTCGGCATAGCTCTGCAGATAGAGGGTGTAGGCAGCCTGTATGTCGTTGTTTACCTGCTCGGCAGCCACCTCCTTGCGCTCGGCGGCGTTGCGGGAGTTGAGCCGGGCCTGCGCCAGCTTGCGGTTGCTCTTGAAGAGCGCCGACAGCTGATACTGCACGCCCACGCCCACATACCACACGTTGAGGTTCTTGTCTACGGGCGGCAGTTCAAAGGTGATGGGGCCGTTGAAGTTGTTCTGCGCCACGAGAGCCACCTTGGGCAGCAGTTCGCTCTTGGCGATGCGCTCCTGTTGGCGTGCCATCTGCTCGCCCACGCCCGCCATCACCAGTTTAGGGCTTGCCGCCACGGCTGCAGTCTGCCAGTAGGCTTCGCCATCCTTGCCATAGAGGGCAGAGCAGGCATCGTCGGCAGGCTCTATCGCATAGTCCTGAGGCAGCCCGAGCGTGTTGCAGAGCTGGTGGTTGAGTATGCGGCGGCTGTTGTGCAGCTGGGTAAGACTCAGACGGAGCCGCTCCATCTGCAGTTCGTATCGGGTGATGTCGTTCTTGAGCGCCACGCCCTGCTGTTGCTTCTCGGTGATGTTGTCGATGAGCTTCTGGGTGAGTGCGATGTTGTTCTCTACCACCCTCTCGCGGTTTGCGGTCTTCATCAGGTCCAGATACTGGCCCAGAGCGATGAAGCGCTGGTTCTGCAGATTGAGAGCCAGCTCGGCCCGAGCCTGGTCGGCACCCAGCTGTGCCAGACGGATGCCTGCATCGATGGCTCCGCCGGCATAGACGGTCTGGCGGGCATCTACCACCAGCTGGTTGCCGAAGTGGGGCGAATGGAGGCCATGCACATGGGCAAAGTCGCGGTCGGTAAGCACTGCATTGCCGATATAGCTGGCAGAGACCTGGGCTCCCACATCGGGCAGACGCTGGCTGCGGGCTGCCCTGACACCCTCGTCGGCAGCTGCCACAGCAGTCTTGCCCGCGCGGATGGTGCGGTTGTGCTGGTCTATCAATCCATACATGTCTCCGATAGTCATCCTGTGCTCATTCTGAGCATGAGCGTTGGTCGTAATGGCGATACACACGGTTATCGCATAGAATAGTCTTCTGTTCATATCTTTTCTAAAAATCGGTGCAAAGGTAGTTACTATTTGGGAAGCAACAGTGAATAAAAATACGCCAGAATTTGACATTTTGGGAAACTTGGAGTAATTTTGCAGCATGCAAGAGACCCAACTTACCACCATCAGCAGTGCCGTCATCGACGGCGAGAGCCACACCCTCGACCGGGGAGCCATCATCTACAGCCACAGGGGCATCGCCTCGGTACGTATCAATTTCGACCACTGGGATATGCAGGGCGAGAGCGTGCTTATCATGTTTCCTGGAGATGTTATAAAATGGGAAATGATGGACGACGACTTCTCTGCCGACGCCATCATCTACAGCAGCGACATACTGCGTACGGCGAGCCTCAACATCGAGCACACGGTCTACGATACGCTCAGGGCCGACCGCCGGTGTGGCTACCCCGAGCTCATCGCCCATGTCGTAGACAGCATGTTCCGTATCTTCCGCTTCTATTTCACCGTAGAACACTACACGCTCACCGACCGCATCGTGACCCTGCAGCTGCAGGCGTTCTTCCTGGGTTTCTACGACTATCTGCTCGCCAATCCCCGCGAACCGGGCAATGACCGCGGCACCCAACGCAAGGTAGAGCTGTTCAACCGGTTTATGCAGCTGCTCGAAGACGAATACCGCTTGGGACACGAGGTAAACTACTATGCACAGCGCATAAACATCTCGCGCAAGTATCTGGGGCTCATCGTCAGCGACAGGACCGGCGTATCGCCCAAGCGCATCATCGACGAGTACATCATGCTGAGGCTCAAGCTCGCCCTGCGTACCTCCAAGCGCAGTCTGAAGCAGATAGCCGACGACTACAACTTCTCTGACCAGAGCGCTCTTACCCGCTACTTCCGCCATCATGCGGGGCTGTCGCCACAGCAGTACCGTCTGCGCCAGTAGGCTGCACGATCGCGGGAGCCGCAAGCCACGCAGCCCGGCAGAGCGTGCATGACCTGAGGGTGGGGCAACCCTCATGGGCGACGTGGGGAGTGCCACTGCCGGCTCGTATCAATAGGTACGAGAGCTCGTGACTTACGATACGTGCGCTCGTGACATAAGGCACGTGGGCTCGTGACTTATGTTACGAGCCGACAGCCATGACCTCCACGGCGACAGCCATGACGTCGGGCGCGCTGTCAGCGTTAAACAATCTTAAAAAAGGGGGCTGCGGCATCCATAATCGGCGTTTCAATCGTCTTTAGTAGTGTAACCGCACCGATGGCACCGATGGACACGGTGCCCTACGCTGCAACAACCAAAACAGACATGACAATGAAACAGACTCTGATAAGCATGGCGCTCATACTGATGCTCGCGCTATGCGCCAAAGCACAGAACACCCAGCACAGCTACACCATCACAGGCGTGGTGGCCGACTCGGTCACCCACGAGGGTGAGTCTTACGCCACGCTGACCATTGCGAGAGCCGACTCGGCAGCCAAGCCCGTAAAGCAGGCGCTCACCGACATCAAGGGCCGCTTCAGCATCAGCTCAAGCGGCACGGGCAGCTATCTGCTCATGGTAAGGTCGATGGGACGCAAGCCAATGCAGCGCGCCTACACCGTAGACGCCACCACACGCACCATAGACCTGGGCACGCTGCTCCTGCAGGACGGCGGCAACCAGCTGGAGACGGTCGAGGTGGTGGCCTACAAGCCGCTGGTCAAGGCCGATGTAGACAAGATAGCCTACAGCGTGGAGGACGACCCCGAGGCCAACACCAACACAGTGATAGAGATGCTCAAGAAGGTGCCCATGGTGACTGTAGACGGGCAGGACAACATACGGGTCAACGGCAACAGCTCGTTCAAAATCTATGTGAACGGCAAGCCCAACAACATGATGACCAAGAACCCCAAGGAGGTGCTCAAGAGCATGCCTGCGTCGAGCATCAAGAAAATAGAGGTGATAACCAACCCTGGCCCGAAATACGATGCCGAGGGCGTGGGCGGCATACTCAACATCATCACCACCGGCAGCGGCCCCGAGGGATATAATGCCTCGTTTTCTGCCGGAGCCAGCAACCACCACGTGAGCACCGGCGTCTTTGCCACCGTGAAGCAGGGCAAGCTCACCATGAGCGCCAGCTACAATGCCTACCCCCAGTGGCAGCCTAAGAGCCATGGCGACCAGCTGGTGGTCAAGACCGACGACAGCGGCAACGAGACCCAGCGCGACGTGACCACATCGACTGACCGCGGGCACTCCATCTGGCACGGCGGAAACCTGGACGCAAGCTACGAGATAGACTCGCTCAGACTGCTCTCGGGCTCAATCTCCATCAGCCGCTATCACAGCAACTACGACTTTGACAGCGACGTCTCGTCTACCCTACCCGCCACGGGCGAACGCCTCTACGGATATGGCATCCACCGTAACAACCGCGCCAACTGGAACGGACTGTATGCCAACATAGACTACCAGCGCTCGTTCAGCGTAGAAGACCGACGCCTCACCCTCTCCTACCGCATAGACAGCGACCCCTCTGACAGCGAACAGCGGCTGAGATATACCGACAGGTACAGCAATGCCGACTGGGACGCCTTCATGAACCGCATAGCCGACCAGCGCAACACCGACAACCAGCTCTCTGTGGAGCACACGTTCCAGATAGACTACACCACGCCCTTCGCCAAGTATCACAACTGGGAGACGGGAGTGAAATACATACTGCGCAACAACCGCTCGGACAACGACAAGTATACGCAGGCACCCGGACAGAGCGACGAGACCTACGACAGCGACAACAGTTCGCACTACCGTCACCGCAACGACATCCTGGCTGCCTATATGGGCTATGGCTACCAGAAAGACAAGTGGTCGGCACGTCTGGGCATGCGCTATGAGCACACGCTGCAGAAGGTAAAGTATCTGCTGGGTCGCGGCGCCGACTTCCACAAGGACTTCGACGACGTGGTGCCCTCCGCCCGTCTGGGCTACAAGCTCGGCGAAGCCTCCAACGTGGCACTGGGCTACAAGATGCGCATCTACCGTCCGGGTATATGGTTTCTCAATCCCTATCTCGTAGACCGGGACCCACAGAACATCATGCAGGGCAACCCCAACCTGGTGTCGGAGAAGAGCCACGACATCAGCCTGCAGTACAGCAACTACTCGAGCAAGCTCACCTATAACCTCACCGCCAGCTACCGCTTCAACAACAACAGCATCGAGAGCATCACCCGTCTCACCGACGACCGCGACATCGCGGGGCTGCCCCACCCCACGGGCAAAGAGGTGCTCTACACCACCTATGCCAACATAGGCGAGACGCAGAGAGCGGCTCTGAGCGCGTATGTCAACTGGAACCCCTGGACAGACACACGCATCACACTCAACGGACAGGGCGGATACAAGAGCATGAGCGACGGCCAGGAGCTGCGCAACCATGGATGGGTAGCCAACGTCAATCTCGGCGTGCAGCAGACCATCGCCAAGACATGGACAGTGAGCGCAAACATCTACAAGAGCACACCTGAAATCATGCTGCAGGGCAAGAGCTGCGGGTTCTTCCAGGACTCCTACTCGCTCAACAAGACATTGATGGACAAGAGACTCAATCTCTCGGTATTCATCGTCAATCCCTTCAAGGGATATATGACATGGCGCGACGAGCAGAGGGGCCCTAACTACTACACAGCATCAAGCAGCAGATACAGCCAGCGCACGTTTGGCGTGTCGGCAAGCCTGCGCATCGGCAAGCTCAAGGCCCAGGTGAAGCGTGCAGAGCGTAGCGTGGAAAACGACGACGTGAAGCAGGGCGGCGGTGGCGGCAAGGGTTAGCGCAGAGCCTACCCCGGTACGGCTCTGGCTGACATCGGATCCACCAGCGACAGGCTGGAAGACGGCGAAAGCGGCCGGAAAGACAGCAAGGGACATCGCGCATCGACACGCGACACTCAGAAAAATGCAGCACGGCTGCATTTTTTTTGTGCCAAACCTTTGTCGGTAAGATAAATGTGAGTATCTTTGAAACCGACATTCAGATAACGACAACAAGCATGAAAACCAAACAGACACTGACAGTCATCATCGCCACGCTGGCACTCACCGCCTGTGGCGTGCAGAAGTTGAGCCAGACGGAGAAACTCGTCAGGCAGACCCTGATAGCCCAGGAGACCGACAGCCTGGTAAAAAGCCGCCGCTTCGGCGTAGAGGTGTCGGCTGTATTCCCCCAGGGTGCTTCGATGCGCCATCTCAACTACGACTACGGCATCCAGGTTCACGGCGACACGCTGCGCTCGTATCTCCCCTACTTCGGCCGTGCCTACGAGGTGCCCTACGGCGGCGGCAAGGGGCTCGACTTCTCGGAGCCGATGAAGCGATGGACGCTGACAGAGATGAAGAAAGGCGAGCAGCAGATGAAGATATGGGTGGAGAACGAGGAAGACTCGTACGTATACACGCTCCACATCTATCCGTCGGGCGTGGTAGACCTGACGGTAGACAGCCGGCAGCGCGACCGCATACGCTATAACGGTAACATCACCAAGGAGGCGCGCCGATGAGACGCCTTATACTATATATAATAGGTATAGTGGTGACGGCTATGGGCGCCCACGCCAATCCTCGCTACTGTGCCCGCTATGTCAAGGAGCATCTGCTCTACCAGCGGGGGGCTGAGACCAACGTGATAGACATAGACATGGAGTGGCCCGAGATGGTCGACGGGTCGGCGGCGGTGCCTCTGCAGCGGCTGCTGACACGCACCCTGCTCGGCAACGAGCACTCGACGCTCGACAGTGCCTACACCCGCTTTCTCGCACGCTTTGGCAAGCCCGTGACTCGGCAGTTTGACTCTATCCCCGACGACAGCCGCTTCTGCTACGTCAGTTGTACGCTCAAGCTGATAGGTCACCGTGCCGACAGTTATATCTCGATGAGAGCCAGCTATGTATGCTCGCCCGAGCAGAACTCAACGCAAAAGGGCGATACGGTGTCGATGCTGGTCACGTATGACCTCGGCAGCGGCACAATCATGCGCGATGCCGACCTGCTGCGCATCAACCGACTGCGCGACGGGTACTACGGCGACGACGTCGTCTACAACCTGCTCGCCGGAACCCACACCCCGCTGCCCGACAACATCTATACGCTACAGGTAAACGATGCCTGTCTCGCTGACGACGCACTGCTGATAGACATGTGCTGCACCGACGGCGAGCGCATCACCCCCTTCACCACGCTGGTAGCTCCCGACCGCATCAGGAGTATCGTGACCAAGAACGTGAAGCGGCTCATGAGCGGCAGCGTCACTCTCCTCACCGACCAGTATATGCTGCCCACGCGCGTGGATGGCGACACGGTATACACCCATGCCGACCAGGCTCCCCGATTTGACTTCAACGGCGAGAGCCTAATGAACTATCTGGCTCACAACCTCAGACTCGACCCTGTGGCTATCGAGCGGCTCCCTGCAGGGGCTCGCGCTGTCATTGCCTTCATCGTAGACGCCAGCGGACACATACGCCGCCCCTGCGTGGTGAGCAGTGCCACGCCCGGGATAGACCGCGAACTGATGCGCGCAGCCCGACTCATGCCCGCATGGGCACCAGGAACGGTGGGAGGCAAGCCAGCCAACGTGTGGTGCATGCTGCCCATAGTGCTGAAGAAATAGAAATCGCACGGGGGGTCATCTCCAGCTGCGCAGAGACATCCTCCAGCTGCGCAGAGGCATCCTCCAGCGACGCAGAGGTATCCTCCAGCGACGCCAAGACATCCTCCAGCGACGCAGAGTTATGCTCCACGCCGCTGGTGTTGTCTCCAAGGGTCGGGAAGCGGCAGAAAAGGGTGCCGAAAGCGGTGGTGACAAGCCTGGCGACAGGCGGCGAAAAAGCCACGCAAATTGCGCCATGTCAATCACATACGACAAATGGCACAAAAATCAGAAAAAAGTGTACAATTATTGTTAAAATACGCACAAAACTGAACTACGTTACTGAGAAGTTTATTAACTTTGCAGTGTCAAAAAACTTTTTGACCGCTGTAGGTTTTCTACAGCGTCGTGTTTAGGGATACAATTGAAACATCAATATTAATAGCATAATTAGGTATGAAAGTAAGAAAATTCTCGCTTGTGGTAGCCTGTATCGGGGCTACTCTTTTAGCTTCATGTGGGAAAAGTGGTGGCGGAATGCCCAACTTCGGTGACAACGAGTTTGCCGTACGCACGATAGCATCGTCGAACGCTGCGCTGCAGACCACCTACCCCGCCACCATCAAAGGTATTCAGGATGTAGAGGTACGTCCGAAGGTGTCAGGCTTCATCACCAAGGTGCTGGTGCATGAGGGTCAGACCGTAGCTGCTGGTCAGGTGCTCTTCACCATCGACAGCGAGACCTATGCCGCTGCCGTGCGTCAGGCCAAGGCAGCCGTCAGCACCGCCAAGGCTCAGCTGAGCACCGCCAAGCTGACCATGGACAACAACAAGAAACTGTATGACAAGGCCATCATCGGCCAGTATGAGTATACCTCTTCTGCCAACTCTTACGCCACAGCCCAGGCTCAACTTGCCCAGGCCGAGGCCGCTCTTGCCGCTGCCCGCGAGCAGTTGGCATGGTGCAGTGTGAAGAGCCCGGCAGCCGGTGTAGTGGGCAGTCTGCCCTTCAAGGCTGGCGCATTGGTAAGCGCGTCGGGTCAGGCATTGACCACGGTGTCGGATGTAAGCACCGTAGAGGTGTTCTTCTCAGTCTCTGAGAGCGAGCTGCTGGCTCTGAGCAAGACCAACGGTAGCACCCAGGCTGCCATCGCCTCCTTCCCCGAACTGAAGTTGAAGTTGGCCGACGGCTCTATCTACAACCATCCCGGCAAGGTAGTCAAGATGAGCGGTGTGCTCGACGCCACTACCGGTTCGGTATCTCTGATAGCCCACTTTGCCAATCCCGACAAGCTGCTGAAGAGCGGCGGCGCCGGCACCATCATCGTGCCCTCGGTAGACCAGGGTGCCATCCAGATACCTCAGGAGGCCTGCTCACAGATACAGAACAAGACCTTCGTGTATGTAGTGACCAAGGACAACAAGGTGAAATATACCGAGATAACCATAAATCCCCAGAACGACGGCCAGACTTATATCGTGACCTCGGGTCTGCACGTGGGTGACCGCATCGTGACCAAGGGTATCACCAAGCTCACCGACGGTATGGAGATTGTCCCCATCACCGAGCAACGCTATGAGCAGAAGATAGACGAGGCTGCCAAGCTGGCCGAGAGCCAGGGCAACGCCCACGACTTCGCTGCCACCATGAGCGGCAAGAAGAAGTAAGCATATATATAATAAGGTATAAGAAAACAAGTAAATCATGACATTTACAAACTTTATCAAACGACCGGTACTCTCGACGGTAATCTCCATCTTCTTCGTCTTGCTGGGTACCATCGGTCTGATATCGCTGCCAGTGGAGCAGTACCCCGATATCGCACCGCCTACAATCTCGGTATCGACCACCTATACCGGTGCCGATGCCCAGACGGTGCTCAACTCTGTCATCGTGCCGCTCGAGGAGAGCATCAACGGTGTGGAGAACATGACCTATATGACCTCGTCGGCTACCAACGACGGTATGGCCAATATCACCGTATTCTTCAAGCAGGGCTCTGACCCCGATATGGCAGCCGTGAACGTGCAGAACCGCGTGTCTCAGGCTCAGGCGCTGCTCCCTGCCGAAGTAACCCGCGTGGGTGTGACCGTGTCGAAACGCCAGACATCCAACGTGATAATGTTCTCTATCACCTCCGAGGACGGCCGCTACGACGACGAGTTCGTGACCAACTACGCGCTGATTAACGTCATCCCCCAGCTGAAGCGTATCACCGGTGTGGGTGATGTGCAGAGTCCCTCTATGCGTAACTACTCTATGCGTATATGGCTCAAGCCCGAGAAGATGAAGGAGTACGGACTCGTACCTTCTGATATTTCAACCGCCTTGGGTGAGCAGAACATCGAGGCTGCCCCTGGTAAGTTTGGCGAGAACTCGGATATGGCTTACGAGTATGTGCTGCGCTACAAGGGTCGTCTGAAGACCGTGCCCGAGTATGAGAACATACTGCTCAAGAGCAACACCACAGGTCAGACCCTGCGCTTGGGTGATGTGGCACGCATCGAACTGGGCGGTCTGAGTTACGCCGTAAGTCTGAAGAACAACGGCCAGCCCGCCGTGATGGGTATGGTACAGCAGATTGCCGGCTCTAACGCCACCCAGATAGCCACCGACGTGAAGAAAGCCCTGGCTGAAGCCAGCAAGAGCTTCCCTCCCGGACTGGAGTACACCATCGAGCAGGATGTGACCGAGTTCCTCTACGCCTCTATCGAGGAGGTAGTGTTTACCCTCATCATCACGCTGCTGCTGGTATTCATGGTAGTGTATATCTTCCTCCAGGACTTCCGCTCGACCCTCATCCCTATGATTGCCGTACCTGTGGCGCTCATAGGTACCTTCCTCTTCCTCTGGATATTCGGTTTCTCCGTCAACCTGCTTACCCTCTCGGCGCTGCTGTTGGCCATCGCCATCGTGGTCGATGATGCCATCGTGGTAGTCGAGGCCGTCCACGCCAAGCTGGACCAGGGCTACAAGAGCGCGTTGACCGCCTCTATCGACGCGATGAACGAGATTTCGGGTGCCATCATCTCTATCACGCTGGTAATGTCGGCTGTGTTTATCCCCGTGTCATTCATGGGCGGCACATCCGGTACCTTCTATCGCGAGTTTGGTGTGACCATGGCCGTATCTATCGTCATCTCCGCCATCAACGCCCTCACCCTGTCGCCAGCCCTCTGTGCCATGCTGCTGAAGCCCCATGCCGACGACGCCGACAGCCACAAGGCCAAGTCGTTCATTGACCGCTTCCACGCTGGCTTCAACTACCAGTTTGAGAAGATTACCAATAAGTATAAAGGTGGTGTCGAGTGGATTATCCGCCACGGCATGATAACCGCCGGTACGATAGTCGCAGGTATTGCCGTGCTGGTCATCCTGATGGCTACCACCAAGACCGGACTGGTGCCCGACGAGGATACCGGTACCCTCTTTGTGACCATTTCGGCAGCCCCTGGTACCAGCCAGGAGCGCACGCTGAAGATTGTGGACCAGGTAGACAAGATGCTGGCAGGCAACCCCGCCATCCAGCGGCGTGAGGCCATCATCGGATACAACTTCATCGCAGGCCAGGGCTCAGACCAGGCCACCTTCATCATCAAGCTGAAGCCATTCGACGAGCGCCCTGGCGGTTTCTTCCACCGCATCAAGAGCGCGATTACCGGCGGCGGCATCGAGGCCCTCTTCGTCAATCCTATGGAGTCGGGCTCAGTGCTGGGCATGATCTACAAGCAGACCGCGACCATCAAGGACGCCCAGATTCTGGCCTTCGGTCCTCCTATGATTCCTGGCTTCTCTGCCCAGAGCGGTGTGACGATGACCATGCAGGACAAGACCGGTGGCGACTTGAACCGCTTCTTCGAGGTGACCAAGAACTTCCTCGCCGAGCTCAACAAGCGCCCCGAGATACAGAACGCCATGACTTCATATAACCCCAACTATCCCCAGTACATGGTGGATGTAGACGTAGCCAAGACCAAGCAGGCCGGCATCTCACCCTCTACGGTGCTCGCCACCCTGCAGGGCTACTACGGAGGTATGTATGCGTCTAACTTCAACGCCTACGGCAAGCTCTATCGTGTAATGATACAGGGTGAAGTGTCGAGCCGTATGCGCCCCGAGGACCTGTCCAACATCTACGTGCGCACCTCGTCGGGCCAGATGTCGCCTGTAAGCGAGTTTATCAACCTGCGCCGAGTATACGGACCGTCCAACGTGAACCGTTTCAACCTCTTCACCTCTATCAACGTGTCGGTTACCCCCAATACGGGCTACTCTACCGGTGAGGCCATCAAGGCCATCTCTGAGGTGTCCAAGGACAATCTGCCCGACGGCTACGGCTACGAATATTCTGGTCTTACCCGCTCTGAGGCAGAGTCGAGCAACTCTACCGCCATCATCTTCGTACTCTGTATCGTATTCGTTTACCTGATTCTGAGTGCGCAGTACGAGAGCTACATCCTGCCTCTGTCGGTAGTGCTGTCCATCCCCTTCGGTCTGGCTGGTGCGTTTATCTTCACCAACCTCTTCGGCCACTCCAACGACATCTACATGCAGATTTCGCTGATTATGCTTATCGGTCTGTTGGCCAAGAACGCCATCCTTATCGTGCAGTTCGCCCTTGAGCGCCGCCGCACGGGTATGGCCATCAAGTACTCGGCCATCCTGGGAGCCGCAGCCCGTCTGCGTCCTATCCTGATGACCTCACTGGCCATGGTTATCGGTCTGCTGCCACTGATGTTTGCTTCGGGTGTAGGCAAGAACGGTAACCAGACTCTGGGTGCCGCCGCCGTGGGAGGTATGTTCATCGGTACCGCCATCCAGGTATTCGTAGTGCCCGCCCTCTTCGTGGTATTCCAGTGGCTCCAGGAGCGCATTAGTCCGCTCAAGTTCGAGGACGAGACCAACGAGGAAGCTGCCGCCGAGCTGGAGCAGTATGCCTCTGCCGCCCACCACAGAGGACTGACCAAGAAGTAGTAAACCGACCAATAACTTGAAGTAAAGACAATGAAAAAGAATTTGAATATATTGCTCGTAGGTCTTGCAGTGCTCAGCATGAGCAGCTGCAAGAGCCTCTACGGCAAATACGAGCGTCCTGATGTGAAGACTGCCGGCCTGGTGCGCGACTCTGCGTCGCTTACCGACACGCTCGCCGTCACCGACACCACCTCGTTTGCCAACATCCCCTGGCGTTCGGTGTTTACCGACCCCCAGCTGCAGAGCCTCATCGAGAAGGGATTGGCCAACAACCCCGACCTGCTCAACGCCGCCCTCAACGTGAAGATGGCTGAAGACCAGCTCAAGGTGGCCAAGCTCGCCTTTGTGCCCGCCCTCTCCTTTACGCCCCAAGGCACCATCGCCTCGTGGGACGGCAACAAGGCCACCCAGACCTACAGCCTGCCCGTGACCGCCAGCTGGTCGCTCGACCTCTTCGGCAACCTGCTCTCCGTGAAGCGTGGCGCCCAGATGTCGCTCTTGCAGATGAAGGACTATCAGGTCACGGTCAAGACCAACCTCATAGCCAATATCGCCAACCTCTACTACACCCTGCTGATGCTCGACAAGCAGCTCGAGCTCGTAAGCGACATGGAGACCCTCACCAAGGACACTTGGGAGACCATGAAGGTGCTCATCGACAGCCGTCGCGGCTACCGTTCGGTATCGGTCCAGGCCGCCGAGTCCAACTACTACTCGGTGCTGACCAAGAAGGCCGACCTGAAACGCCAAATCCGTGAGACCGAGAATACGCTTAGCCTGCTCCTGGGCGAACAGGCGCAGACCATAGCCCGTGGCAAGATAGAGGCCCAGAGCCTGCCCACCAGCTTCTCTACCGGAGTGGGCGTGCAGCTGCTCAACAACCGCGCCGACGTCCATGCCGCCGAGATGGCCCTGGCCCAGTGCTTCTATGGCGTAGAGACCGCCCGCAGCCGTTTCTATCCCTCCATCACCATCTCGGGCACAGGCGCCTTCACCAACTCTGCCGGCGCAGGCATCGTCAACCCCGGCAAGTGGCTGCTCTCTGCCGTAGGCTCGCTCGTGCAGCCCATCTTCCAGAACGGACGCCTCATCGCCGGACTCCGCGTGGCCAAGGCTCAGTATGAGCAGGCCTACAACACCTGGCAGAACGCCGTGCTCAAGGCCGGCAGCGAGGTGAGCAACGCCCTGGTGCTCTACAACTCATCGGAGGAGAAGAGCCAGATTGAGGCCAAGCAGATAGAGGTGCTCCAAAAGAACGTCGAGCAGACCCGCGAGCTCGTGGGCGACGCCGGCAGCAACTATCTGGACATCATCACCGCCCAGTCGTCACTGCTCAATGTGCAGCTGTCCAAGGTGGCCGACGACTTCAACAAGATGCAGGCAGTGGTCAACCTCTACTACGCCCTCGGCGGTGGAGCCAAGTAATATTAACCCATTAATCAAGATTACAACTAATATGGCAAGTATAATAAGTCCCAAGGCAGACGTGTCGCCCAAAGCCAAGATAGGCGACAACTGCCGCATATATCCCTTCGTCTATATCGAAGACGATGTAGAGATTGGCGACAACTGCGTCATCTATCCCTTCGTGAGCATCCTCAACGGTACCCGTATGGGCAGCGGCAACAAGGTGTTCCAAGGAGCCGTCATTGCCGCCCTTCCCCAGGATTTCAACTTCACCGGTGAAGAGAGCCATGTGGTGATAGGCGACAACAATACCATACGCGAGAATGTGGTCATCAACCGCGGCACCCATGCCGGCGGAAAGACCATGCTGGGCAACGGCAACTTCCTCATGGAGGGCGCCCACATCTCCCACGACACCGTGGTGGGCAACAAGTGCGTATTCGGCTACGGTACCAAGATTGCCGGCGACTGCGAGATAGGCGACAGCGTAATCTTCTCTACCTCAGTCATCGAGAACGCCAAGACCCGCGTGGGCGACATGGCCATGATACAGGCCGGCACCAGTTTCTCCAAAGACGTGCCTCCCTACATCCTCGCCGGTGGCAAACCGGTGGCTTACGGCGGTCCCAACAACGTCATCATGGAGGCTGCCGGCATCGACGAGAAGGTGCGCAAGCACGTGGCCAATGCCTACCGACTGGTATTCCACGGCCAGACCTCGCTCTTTGACGCCATCAACCAGATTAAGGACCAGGTGCCCGACGGCGCCGAGGTGCGCAAGGTGGTGGAGTTTCTGAGCCAAAGCAAAGCAGGTATCATTACCAAGATATAATCCATACCTAATTAGTGTTATCACACCGAGGGAGTTCGCTGATAGAAGCGGGCTCCCTCTTTTATTGTCCCCGCCGAGGCAGACACCGCCTCTGCTGGGAGCGCAGACCACGGTTGGCGGCTCGTGACGGAAGTCACGTGGGCTCGTGCCTTATGATACGCGCCCACGTTTCAAAAGGCACGGACTCACGTATCATAAGTCACGAGCCACCGACGATGGCTCCAGCCCCTCGGAGAAGCCATCTCCATCGACCGCTGACGCCATCTCCATCGACCGCTGACGCCGTCTCCAGCCCTCTGATTGCCGCCCCTGATGCAATATACCACAATCGTGGTAGTCCAAATAACCCATGTATGCTATTGCGAGAAAGTGAAAATCGCCGTAACTTTGCATCGACAATATCAATAAATGTATTACCGCGCTCTGTCTGCCCTCTCATTTAGGTCCACAGACGAGCCAAAAACGATTAGAAAGGAAAGTATTATGAGCAACAAGAAGTACCGTTTCGAGACCCTTCAACTGCACGTAGGCCAGGAGCAGGCCGACCCCACCACCGACGCCCGCGCCGTGCCTATCTACCAGACCACCTCTTACGTGTTCCGCAACTCCCAGCACGCCGCCGACCGCTTTGCCCTGCGCGATGCCGGCAACATTTACGGCCGACTGACCAACCCCACCCAGGAGGCATTTGAGAAGCGCATGGCAGCACTCGAAGGCGGAGTGGCAGCACTGGCAGTGGCTTCGGGAGCGGCTGCAGTGACCTACGCCCTGCAGAATGTGGCCGTCAACGGTGACCACATCATAGCCGCCAACAATCTCTACGGCGGCACATTCAACCTGATAGAACACACGCTGAGCACTCAGGGCGTGACATCGACCATCGTAGACCCCGCCAACTTTGACGAGGTCGAGGCAGCCTTCCGTCCCAACACCAAGGCCATCATCGTAGAGACCTTCGGCAACCCCAACGCCAGCGTCACCAACATAGACCGCATCAGCGAGATAGCTCACCGCCACAACACCATCGTGGTGGTCGACAACACCTTTGGCACCCCCTATCTCTTCCGTCCGCTCGAGCACGGCGCCGACATCGTGGTACACTCTGCCACCAAGTTCATCGGTGGCCACGGCAGTTCGCTCGGCGGTGTCATCGTCGACGGCGGCCGCTTCGACTGGAAGGCCAATGCCGACAAGTATCCCACGCTCGCCCAGCCCGACCCCTCTTACCATGGTGCCGTTTTCGCCGACGTGGCTGGCGCTGCCGCCTTCGTCACCCGCATCCGCGCCGTGGTGCTGCGCGATACGGGAGCCGCCATCAGCCCCTTCAACGCCTGGATACTGCTCCAGGGCCTCGAGACCCTCTCGCTGCGCGTGGAGCGCCATGTCTACAACACGCTGCGCATCGTCGAGCATCTCGCCCACCATCCCAAGGTGGCCAAGGTAAACCACCCCTCGCTCGCCTCACATCCAGACCACGAGCTCTACAACCAGTATTTCCCCAACGGCGGCGGCTCTATCTTCACCATCGAGCTCAAGGGCGGTGAGAAAGAGGCTTGGGAGTTTATCGACCACCTGCGTATCTTCTCGCTCCTTGCCAATGTGGCCGACGTGAAGAGTCTGGTCATCCACCCCGCCACCACCACCCACTCACAGATGACTCCCCAGGAGCTCGAAGAGCAGCACATCTATCCCTCGACCATACGCCTGAGTATCGGCATCGAGCATGTAGACGACCTCATCGATGCCCTCGACGAGGCACTTACCTACGTCAAGTAATAATCACAATAACTGTCAGCCGGCCTCTCCCCTCGTCTCTTTCCGCTATAGTGGGGAGAGGCTGCCGACCCAACCACAAAGAAGAACACTATGGCAAAAATTGCAAAACAGTTGACCGACCTCATCGGCAACACCCCCCTCTTGGAACTTAACAAGTATTCGGCCACCAAGCACCTTGACACCCCCATCATTGCCAAGGTAGAGTATTTCAATCCCGGCGGCAGCGTCAAAGACCGCATCGCCCTCGCCATGATTACCGACGCCGAGCAGCGTGGCATCCTCAAACCCGGTGCCACCATCATCGAGCCCACCAGCGGCAACACGGGTGTGGGCCTGGCTCTGGTGTCGGCCGTGAGAGGCTATCACCTCATCCTCACCATGCCAGAGACCATGAGCGTGGAGCGTCGCAACCTCGTCAAAGCCTATGGGGCACGGGTAGAACTGACCAGTGGCAAAGACGGCATGACGGGAGCCATCAGGCGCGCCGAGGAGCTGAAGCGCGAGATACCGGGCAGCGTGATACTGCAGCAGTTTGAGAACCCCGCCAACCCACAGACCCACTACCTCACCACCGGCAAGGAGATATGGGAGCAGACAGAGGGCAAGATAGACATCTTTGTAGCTGGCGTGGGCACCGGAGGCACCATCTCGGGCATCGGCCGCCGTCTGAAGGAGTACGACCCCAATGTCAAGGTAGTCGCCGTAGAACCCGCCTCGTCGGCAGTGCTCAACGGCAAGCCCAGCGGTCCGCACAAGATACAGGGCATCGGTGCCGGATTTGTGCCCAAGACCTACGACGCGACGGTGATAGACGAGGTGCTTGACATCGACAACGACGACGCCATCCGCACCGGTCGCGAACTGGCTGCCAACGAAGGACTGCTCACGGGCATCTCGTCGGGAGCCGCCGTATATGCCGCCACCCTACTGGCCCAACGCCCCGAAAACCGCGGCAAGCGCATCGTGACGCTGCTGCCCGATACCGGCGAGCGTTATCTCTCGACCGTGCTCTACGCCTTCGACGAATATCCGCTCTAACCCCCCACCCTCTACAGCCACGGCAACACGGCGCAAGCCGCAGCCTGGCATCAAAAAGACAAAGCCGCAGCAGGTCTGTACCGCTGCGGCTTGTTTCGTATATTCCAATCAGTATCAAGGCATCGCCCACGGCATGACTGCCGATGGGTCTGGGCAATGGCAGCCCTGCTGACGGCTATCCCATCACGACATCGAGAACCATCATCAACACGAAGCCCATGGCAAAACCTATCGTGCTGAGATTGCTGTGCGCACCGCTGGAGGCTTCGGGTATCAGTTCTTCGACCACCACGTAGAGCATGGCTCCTGCTGCAAAGGCGAGCATATAGGGAAGAGCGGGCAGCAGCAGCGAGGCCAGCACCATGACAGCTATGGCTCCGATGGGTTCGACGACTCCGCTGAGCGTCCCCAAGACAAACGATTTCCACCTGCTGTTGCCAGCCGCCCTCATGGGCATGGAGATGATGGCGCCCTCGGGGATGTTCTGGATGGCTATGCCCAACGCTACCGTGACGGCACTGGCCAAAGAGATGTATGATGCATCATTCTCGGCACCGGCAAAGACTACACCCACTGCCATGCCTTCGGGCAGATTGTGGATAGTCACCGCAAAGGCAAGCATGGCTGTCTTGGACAGGTGAGACCTGACGCCCTCGGGCTTGTCGGTGCCTATATGGAGGTGGGGAGTAAACTCGTCGATAACCAGCAGAAAGCCAATGCCCAGAAGAAAACCCACCGCAGCAGGAACCACCGACCACGCTCCACGCCCAGCCACCATCTCCATAGCCGGGATGAGCAAGGACCATACCGATGCTGCCACCATCACGCCCGAAGCAAAGCCCAACAACGACTTCTGCAGTCGCACAGACATATCGCGCTTCATCATAAAGACAAATGCGGAGCCGAGCATCGTACCCAGCAGCGGAAGCAGAAGCCCCACGATTATTGTAAGTGTCATAGCTGTCATATTCTACCTTATTATTATTTGTTCCTGCTGCAAAGATACGGTGAAATCGCGAGTCTGGCAATACCCTGATGTGATTTTTTTTCGCCATGGCGGCAAGGACAAAAGACAGAGGTCTGTCTGCGATTGCCCCCAGGGACTACTGATAGAGGACAACTGCCAACGGAAACTTTGTGAACAAATAATCGGGAATAGTGTTGGGCAATTCGCCGATTTTCATTACTTTTGCCCCATCGGCGGGCGGCATTGCCACGATGCACATGATGCACGCCACATCCGCCACCAGTAAGAAGCAGATGATGAATAGGCATTAATCTGCCCTTTGATTTTAGTTATCACTCACAGGGGCGCACTCCACCGACGTGCGCCCCACTTTATTGGAACCAATAAAAGATGAAAAGACTGTCACCGCTCACCCACCGCCGCTATCTGGTACCGCTGGTACTGGTAACCCTACTGTTCTTCCTGTGGGGATTTGCGCGCGCCATACTCGATGTACTCAACAAGCATCTGCAGAACCAGATGGACATCAGCATCACCCAGTCGTCGCTCATCCAGGTGACCACCTATCTGGGCTACTTCCTGATGGCCATCCCCGCGGGCCTGTTTATCAACCGCTATGGCTACCGGCGCGGCGTAGTACTGGGTCTGCTGCTCTTCGGGGCAGGGTCGCTGCTGATGATCCCCGGCGTCGAGGCAGGCACATTCAGGGCTTTCCTGCTGGCACTCTTCGTGATAGGCTGCGGACTGGTGTTTCTGGAGACTGCCGCCAATCCCTACGTGACCGAGTTAGGCCCCGCCGAGACATCGACCAGCCGTCTGAACCTCTCACAGTCGGTCAACGGACTGGGCTGCCTCTTCGCCACCTTTGCCGTGGGCCAATGGTTCTTCGGCTCGGGCAACATCGAGAGCGTGGTGCTGCCCTACGCGGTGATGGGAGCCACCGTGCTGGTGGTGGCACTAATCTTCACCCGCGCCAATCTGCCCGAGATAGCCCATGCCGACGACGCCAGTGCCCGGCTCAGCCGCAGCCATATCGCCGAACTGCTGCTGCACCGACGCCTCTTCGTCTTCGGACTGGCGGCCCTGCTGTGTTATGAGATTGCCGAGATATCCATCAACAGCTACTTCATCAACTTTGTGACCGGGCAGGGATGGATGGACGACTCGACGGCATCGATGGTCATCACCTGTGCCTTGGCCTTCTTCATGGTGGGACGCTTTGTGGGCAGCTGGATTATGCGCAGCGTGGCGGCAGAGACCATGCTGCTGACTTGCGGCGCTGGCGCCGTGGCGTGTACGGCGCTGGTGCTTGCCGATATAGGCATCGTATCGATGGTGGCGCTGGTGGCCATCTATCTCTTCGAAGCCATCATGTTTCCCACCATCTTCGCCCTGTCGCTGCGCGGACTCGGCGCCTACACCAAGAGCGCCTCGTCGCTGCTGATGATGACTCCCATCGGCGGCTGTGGCTTTCTGCTGATGGGGCTGATAGCCGACCACGTCAACCTGGTGGTTCCCTTTGTGATACCCCTCATCGGCTTTGCCGTGGTGACCACCTATGCGCTGCGCCTCCGCCACGGTAGAAGCCATGGTGGTGACGGCTCGGTTTTGCAAAGTTGATTTTGCATTTCTGCGCCTAACCGCAGCCAATAGGAAAATAATGTGAAAAACAACCACAACGAGCCAAAAAAAATCATTGTCAACCTTTGGATTGACGATTTTTCGTTGTACTTTTGCAGTCGGAATAGGGCCTGTATCATCACGATACGGGCATAGTCCGTAAATGACTACATTTTTTATAACAAATAACAATTATGGTAAACTACAAAGAATTAGGCCTCGTTAACACCCGCGAGATGTTTAAGAGAGCCATCAATGGCGGTTATGCTATCCCTGCATTCAACTTCAACAACCTGGAGCAGCTGCAGGCTATCATCAAAGCTTCTTCTGAGCTGAAGTCACCGGTTATCCTTCAGGTTTCTAAGGGTGCCCGTAACTATGCTAACGAGACTCTGCTCCGTTACATGGCAGAAGGTGCAGTAGAGTATGCCAAGGAATTGGGCTGCAAGCATCCTGAGATTGTTCTCCACCTCGACCACGGAGACAGCTTCGAGCTCTGCAAGAGCTGCGTTGACCTGGGCTTCTCTTCTGTAATGATTGACGGTTCTGCTCTGCCTTACGAGGAGAATATCGCTCTTACCAAGAAGGTAGTAGAGTACGCTCACCAGTATGACGTAACCGTTGAGGGTGAGCTCGGCGTATTGGCAGGTGTTGAGGACGAGGTTTCTTCAGACGTATGCCACTATACAAAGCCTGAGGAAGTTATCGACTTCACCACACGCACTGGCGTAGACTCACTGGCTATCTCTATCGGTACTTCTCACGGTGCTTACAAGTTCACTCCCGAGCAGTGCACCCGCGACCCCAAGACCGGCAAGCTCGTTCCTCCTCCATTGGCATTCGACGTTCTGGATGAGATTATGGTTAAGCTGCCTGGCTTCCCAATCGTTCTCCACGGCTCTTCTTCTGTTCCTCAGGAGTATGTAGACATGATCAACGAGTACGGTGGCAAGCTGCCTGACGCAGTTGGTATCCCCGAGGAGCAGCTCCGCAAGGCTTCTGAGAGCGCCGTTTGCAAGATTAACATCGACTCTGACTCTCGTCTGGCCTTCACCGCTGCCGTTCGCAAGGTATTCCACGACAAACCAGGAGAGTTCGACCCACGTAAGTACTGCGGTCCCGCTCGCGACCTCATGGAGCAGATGTACAAGCACAAGATTACTGACGTGCTCGGTTCTGACAACAAGCTCGCAAACCTCGACTAATCATCGCGCCGCATAGACGGCAACAATGATAACCCAAATGATGAGGCGGAGTCCATGACCTATGGGCTCCGCCTCTCTGTATAGATGCGCACTGGAGAGATGGATGGATGGCGCAAAGACAGCAACAGGCGCATCAAAGAAGAGCCCCGGTGAAGACGCAATGGTCGTCTTCGCCGGGACTCTTGTCATCTGTCGTATTGTGTACCGCCAGCCTTCGCCCACAGACGAAGACCGGCGGCAATGGAAGGGCTACAGACCGCGGGCCTTGAGCAGTCCGGAAGCGTCGGGAGAGGTCATGCCTGTGAAGTCGGTGAACATCTCCATCTGGTCCTTGGTGTTGCCACGGCTGAGGATTTTCTCGCGGAACGCCTTGCCCACTGCGGGGTCGAGGGCGCCATGCTTGGCAAAATAGTCGGCAATGTTGACTGCCAGCACCTCGGTCCACAGATAGCTGTAGTAACCGGCAGCATAGCCACCGCCCCATACGTGGTTGAAGTAAGAAGTGGAATAGCGTGGAGGTATCTGCGCGTTGAGCAGGCCCACCTTCTTGAGCGCCTGGCTCTCAAAGAGAGGAGCCTTGTCGGCGGTGGGCACCTCGTCGGCCTTCATCAGGTGCCAAGCCATATCGACGCTGGTGGCGGCAAGGTTCTCGCCCAGAGCGTAGGCGGTCTGGAAGTTGATGCTCTCGAGCATGCGCTTCTTCAGGTCGGCAGGCATGGGAGCTCCGGTGACGGCATGGCGCACGTAGTGGTCGAATATCTCGGGGATGGAGGCAAACGACTCGTTGAACTGAGAAGGCATCTCGACGAAGTCGCGGGCTACGGCTGTACCGGAGAGCGTGCTGTAGCGGCAGTCGGACAACATGCCGTGCAGGGCGTGACCAAACTCATGGAAGAGCGTGGTGGCCTCGTCCCAGGTGAGGAGCGAAGGCTGGCCTTCGGGCGCCTTGGCGTAGTTGCATACATTATATATAATAGGTAACTGATGACGCTCTCTGCTCTGCTTGGCAAAAGCGCTCATCCATGCGCCACCGCGCTTGGTGGGACGACGGTAGTAGTCGCAATAGAACAAAGCCAGAGGACTGCCATCGGCATTGCTTACCTCGAAGACCTTCATATCGGGATGATAAGTGGGGATGTCGGGGCGGTGCTTGAACTGGAGACCGTAGACGCGCTGGGCTGCATAGAAGACACCCTTCTCTACGACGCTGTCAAGGTTGAAGTAAGGCTTCACCTCGTCATCGCTGATGTTGAGCACCTCCTTCTTCATGAGCGCAGAGTAGTAGAAACGGTCGTAGGGCTGGAGCTTGAAGTCGGCACCCTCGGTCTTCTGGGCATAGGCTTCGATGGCGCGAGTCTCGGCGTCGGCCTTGGGCGAATACTCCTTGATGAGCTGGGCGAGGAACTTGTTGACATTCTGCGAGTTCTTGGCCATAGTCTTCTCGAGCGAGTAGTCGGCATAGTTGGCATAACCCATCAGGCTGCCCTTCTCGGCACGCAGACGAGCCATTTCGGCCACGATGGAGAAGGTGTTGAACCCGGGACGCGTGCCGTCGGCGCGGTGGATGCTGGCCTCATAGACCTGGCGTCGCAGGTCGCGGTTGCGCAGACTGGCGAGGATGGGCTGCTGTGTGGTGTTGATGATTACGATGCAGTAGGGAGCCTTGGCACCACGGCTCTCGGCATCCTTCTTGCACTGGGCGATGTCGGCATCGCTCAGACCGTCGAGCTTCTCCTTGCTGTCGACCCATACCACAGCGTTGTTGGTCGCCTCGGGCAGGAGGTTGCCCCACTGCTGCTGGAGGTCGGAGATACGCGAGTTAATCTGCTTCATGCGCTGCATCTTGTCGGCAGAGAGCATGGCGCCCGAACGCACAAAGCCCTTATATATCACCTCGGTGAGTCGCTGGTCTTCGCCGGTAAGGCTCTTGTACTCGTGGTCGTATACATACTTGATGCGCTCGAAGAGCTTCTGGTTGAAAGATATCTCGTTGTCCAAGTCGGTGAGCAAGGGTGTCACCTTCTTCTCGGTGTCGGCGATGACCGGCGTCTTGTGGGCACTGCAGAGTCCGAAGAACACATTGCTGACATTCTCGAGCAGCACACCGCTGTTCTCGTAGGCGAGGATGGTGTTGGCGAAGGTAGGTTTGGCCTTGTTGTCCACTATCTTCTGGATGTTCTCACGTTGTTGCTTGACCGCCGCCTCGATAGCAGGCAGGTAGTCGGTCTCCTTGATGCGTGCGAAGTCGGGCGCTCCAAAGGGCAGAGAGCTCTTCTGGAGCAGCGGGTTCTGTCGACAGGTCTTGTTGCCGTGGTCACAGCATGCACTACCGGCGTGCTGGGCATCTGCGGCGACAGGCATTTGCAGCAAAGCTGTTGCCAGTCCGATGGTAATAAAAGCCTTGTTGATTTCCATATTGATGATTGTTTGAGTCTTGTGCCTACAAATTTACTCAATACTATTGGTATAAAAGACAAAAACCATTAACATTTTTGTCTTGCGTGGCAATTTGTTGCCAACTGGGGCACCCGCACATGCACAGAGTACCCTGCCACGGATGCAGCCTATTTCAGATAGAAAAGGAAGTCCTCGCCGTCCCACTCCCAGCCCACGATGTCGTAGCGGATGAGGCGTGCCAGTATCTTGATGACCAGGAAACGCTTGATGTGGGCTATCTTGGAGATGACCTGGAGAGGCTGGTGAGGATTGAGACGCATCATCTCCATCAGCCCCGACTCGGTATCGGTGTAGGGCATCACGTTCTCTTCGCGCTGCTCTTGCTTCCACATCTCTATAATTACGGGCGACGCCACCACATTCTCATCCTTGATGCGCATATAGGCGGTCTTGTGGCCCTCGTCGTCGAAGGCGCACACCGGCTTGGCAGTGGCGGGCGGAATGGTGGCAACCACCACATTGCGCCCATCGACATGATAGGTCTTGAAGTTGATGTCTGCCTCGGGCTCACAGCATCCGTAGGCCGCACGGGTCATCATATAGATTTCCTCTTCGGTCTTGACTCCGGCTATGGTACCGTCGTCGCGCACGCCGATAAGCAGGCGGCCGCCCACGGTATTGGCAAATGCCGACACCGAGCGCGCCAGTTTGCCGGCGTCGGTGATTTCGTACTTGAAGTCCTGCTGCCGGTGCTCGCCCTGAGCCGTGAGGTCGTGTATGTATTGACTGTCGTCGCGCATGGTGGATGAAGGATTATTCCTGATAACGCTTGGTGCGCACCTTGAACTTGTCGAAGCCCTCGCCGTAGACTCCGATTACAGCACTCTGTGACACAAAGGCTTTGGGGTCTATCTCGTTGATGAGCATGAATATCTTGTGAGACTCGCTCTTCTTGGCCAGCACGAAGAGCATGTGGACATCGCGGCCCGAGTAGAAGCCATGGCCGTTGACCACGGTCACGCCGCGGTGGGGGTCATTGATGATGCGGGCACCAATCTCTTCATACTTGTCGGAGATGATGAAGAACTGCACCGAACGGCGCATGGAGTTGACCACATAGTCTATGCAGAGCGACGAGACGATGAGTGTCACATATCCGTAGATGATTTTCTCCCAGTCGTGCAGCACAAAGTAGCTCGAGGTGATGATGGTAAGGTCGACCACGAGGAACACGCGGCCCAAAGATATGTTGCGATACTTGCTGATGATGGCTGCCACGATATCCGTGCCTCCGGTAGAGCCGTTGAAAGCCAGTCCCAAGCCGATACCGCTACCCATGAACACACCGCCGATGATGGAGGTCATGAAGGGGTCGCCCTCCAGCAGATGGATGCTCTCCAAATGCTCCTGGAAGACGGCGGAAAGCGCCGTGAGCAACGACACCGCGTAGATGGTCTTCACGCAGAAGCGCCAGCCCAATATGCGGAGCGCAATGAGAAGCAGCGTGGCGTTGATGGCAAAGTAGGACATCTGGACGGGGATGTCCATACCCCAGTAGAGTACCGATGATACACCCGGCACACCGCCCGTAGGTATCTTGTTGGGCAGCAGGAAAATGGTCCAGCCCAATCCATAGGAAATCATGGCTATGCTTATCATCACATAGTCACGTATCTCTTTGCGTATTGCCTTCTTTCTTTCAATAGTCAAGGTCATTGTCGTCGATGTATTTATTATGGTTATAAAGTGTGTGCAAAGTTACGCAGTTTTCCACGATAATATGTTTGATTGTTATCCTTTTTTCTCTAATTCTTGATTAAAAGGAGATAGTTTTTGTCCCTACCTTTCAGTCTATAATCTTATAGTGGCGCAAAGCGTGGGCTATGCCGTGGTTGTCGACATCGGTGGTGACGAAGTCGGCAGCCGCCTTGACATCGTCGGCGCTGTTGCCCATAGCCACGCCGATGCCGGCAGCGCTGAGGATGGCGATGTCGTTGCCACCATCGCCGAAGGCCATGGTCTGGCTGATGTCGAGGTGCAGGAAACCGGCCATCTCGCGCAAGCCAAGTGCCTTGTCGACACCCTGGCGGGTAAAGTCGGTAAACTCGGGATGCCAACGGCCCGAGGTGACATGGCGCAGACGCGGGCTGAGTGCGGCTTCCTGGGCGCGGGTCATAAAGGGCGACAACTCCAGGATGCCCTCTGTGCCCAGGTCCTTGAGCGTCAGGCTGTAGTCGAGCACATCTACGCCAAGCCCCTTGACATAGATACGGTCTACGAGGTCGGAATTGTTGTAGACCACGATGGTCCGCTCACCGTCTACCACCACCGGATAGTGGTTGTCGATGGCGTCGGCGAGCACGGTAGCCACGTCGTCGGGGTCCATAGGGTGACGGCTCACCACCGTATCGCCCACCACGCAGTAGGCACCATTGGTGGTGATATATCCGTCGATGAGGTGAGCGATGGGCTTGAGGTTGGTGATAAAGGCCATGGGTCGGCCCGTGGATATATAGATGCCCACGCCACGCCGGTGGGCTTCCTCGAGCGCCTCAACGGTAGAGGCGGGCACGGTGTGGGAGGTGAAGCTCACCAACGTGCCGTCGATGTCGAAAAAGAGTGCTTTGATATTCATTATCATCGTCTAATCGTTGTCATACATTCCTCTGAACCATCTCAGTTCGTCGTAGGTCTGGCGGATATCGTCCATATCGATGTCGAAGGTGCGGTCGACCGTACGCGGCGAGTCGTGGAGGGAGTGAGAGAAGAGCCAGTCGTAGGTCTTCTGCAGATAGAAGAGGCGTGCGGGTGTGCCGTGGTTGCCCCCTTTTATCCAGTCGTAGCGCAGCAGCTGGTCGTTGCCGCTCTGCTGCAGATAGTCGACCACTCGCTTGGACTGGGCTATAGGCACGGCGCGGTCGGCGGTACCATGCATAATCCACAAGGGCACCTGGCCCAGCCCCGCGGGCTCCTTCACCGAACAGCCTCCGCAGAGCGCCATGGCAGCTGCCACCTTGTCGGGATAGGCTGCCACAAAATCCATCGTGCCGTAGCCTCCCAGGCTCATGCCCAGGACATAGACGCGGGTGGTGTCGATGGCATAGTGTGCCACGGTCCACTCCAGCAGGTCGTTGATTTTCTTGGGGTTCCACGCTCCACCTCCGTTCTGCGGCGCCAGCACCACAGCAGGCACAATCTTACCCTTCTGTATGGCGTGGAGCACCCCGTAGCGGCGCACCTTTTCCAAATTGTTGCCACACAGGCTGGCGCCGTGGAGGAATATGACCAGCGGCACGCCACGTCCCTCTGCTTCGTACTCCTCGGGAGTGAATATCCAGAAGTTGTAGCTTCCCGGAACCTTGCCGCGCATGGCCTCCATCTTGCCCTGACCGTCGGTGGCTGCATGGGCGGCAAGCGTCGTGAGCCACAGCAAGGCCAGGAATATCGTCTTCAGTTTCATCAGCTATGTCTTTATACGTTATTGCAAAGTTAATGATAAACCAGCAATAATATGTGACAATAGCGTTAATCTTTATAAATCGCGCCATAATCGATGATGATGTTGACAAAGGTCAACCCGCACCCCGACGAGGCTTACACAAACGCTGCCGACGCCGCCATCATCACGGTGCTTGCCGCTGCGAAGGCTATTTTTATAAAAAATAGCGCCGGATATGCCTCTGCAAGTGTTTTTTTTATCCCTAAGGCCTAAATTCTGCCAATTTATTGCTACCTTTGTACAAAACTATTAGCTTTAACAATGGAAATATTAAGAAAATTATCTGTCAAGGCCTTCCTGGCTTTGAGCGTAATGTGTGGTGCCACCACGGCTGTCCACGCTGAAAATCTTACGCAGTATGTGAATCCCTATGTGGGAACCGGCGGCCATGGCCACGTGTTCCTCGGTGCCAATGTTCCCTTCGGCTACATCCAGCTCGGTCCTACCGAGAAGACCCGTGGATGGGACTGGTGCTCGGGCTATCATTATAGCGACAATGTACTCATCGGTTTCGGTCACACCCACCTCAGCGGAACCGGCATCGGTGACCTGGGCGACATCGCTCTGCTGCCCGTATCTACCGCTGCGCAGGACTCTGTAATCTTCGCCCACAGCGACGAGACCGTCCGCCCCGGCTATTATGGCCTGAAGCTCAACAACCCCAATGTCAAGGTAGAGCTCACCGCTACACAGCGCGTGGGTATGCATCGCTACACATTCGCCAATGCCAAGAAGGCGCTGATGAAGCTCGACCTGCTGCAGGGCATCGGATGGGATACGATGAAAGTATGCGGCATGCGCCAGGTGAGCCCAACACTGATAACAGGCTATCGCAAGTCTACAGGATGGGCCAAGAACCAGCAGGTGTATTTCGCAGCCGAGTTCTCCACTCCCGTCAAGATGGTGCAGAGCAATGACACCATCGCCGTGCTCGAGCTCGCCGACGCCACCCGTCCCGTGCTGGTCAAGGTGGGTCTCTCAGCCGTCAACGAGGGCAACGCCATGCTCAACATGCAGGCCGAGGTGCCCGGTTGGGACTTCGACGCTGTAGCCAAGGCTGCCGACGAGGCTTGGAACACCGAGTTGGGCAAAATCAAGATTGAGACCAGCAACGCCAACGACCGCGCCATCTTCTACACCGCCATGTATCACTCGATGACCGCTCCCTCTGTATTCTCCGACGTCAATGGCGAATACCGTGGTGCCGATTACAAGATACACCGTGGCAAGTTCACCAACTATACCACATTCTCTCTTTGGGACACCTACCGTGCCAACATGCCTCTGATGTCGCTCATCCATGCCGACAAGGCTGCTGATATGGCACAGACCTTTATCCATATCTACAAGCAGCAGGGCAAACTGCCTATCTGGCATCTTATGGGCAACGAGACCGACTGTATGGTGGGCAACCCCGGCGTGGCCATCCTCGCCGACTACGTGCTCAAGGGTCTGGTGGCTGACAAAGAGGCAGCCTACGAGGCCATGAAGGCTTCGGCCATGAAGGACGACCGTGGCATGGACCTGCTCAAGAAGTATGGCTACATCCCCTGCGACCTCGACCCCACTTATGAGACTGTGGCAAAGGCTCTGGAGTATGCCCTCGCCGACGCCGGCGTGGCCAAGGTGGCCAAGATGCTCGGTCACGAGGAAGACTACCAGTACTTCTACAACCGCAGCCAGGTTTACCGCCGTCTCTTCGACCCCGCCACCGGCTTTATGCGTGGTCTGGACAGCAAGGGCAAGTTCCGCGAGCCCTTCAACCCCTTCCACTCTGTTCACCGTCAGGACGACTACACTGAGGGTAATGCCTGGCAGTACGCTTGGCTCGTTCCCCACGACGTCCACGGTCTCGTGAGCTGCTTCAAGAGCGAGAAGCGTTTTGTCTCCAAACTCGACAGCCTCTTTATCGTCAGCGGCGACGCTGGTGCCGAAGCCTCTCCCGACATCTCGGGCCTCATCGGTCAGTATGCCCATGGCAACGAGCCCAGCCACCATATAATATATATGTATAACTACGTAGGCCAGCCCTGGAAGGGTGCACGCCTCATCCGCCAGACACTCGACGAGATGTACAAGAACGAGTTCGACGGTCTCAGCGGTAATGAAGACGTAGGCCAGATGTCAGCCTGGTACATCCTGTCGAGCGTGGGTCTCTATCAGGTAGAGCCCGAGGGCGGCAAGTTCATCTTCGGCTCACCCATCTTCGACCGCGCCACACTCAATGTCGGCGAAGGCAAGACTCTCGACATCGTTGCCCGCAACAACAGCAAGAAGAATATGTACATCCAGAGCGTCAAGTGGAACGGCCGTCCTTATACCAAGTCGTATATGGACTATGCCGACCTGATGAAGGGCGGTGTGCTCGAGTTTGTAATGGGTGCCAAGCCCTCTAAGTTCGGCACCAAGGTTAAGGACCGTCCCTAAATGACACTATCTATGAACATCAGCAATATCACAAAGGTGGCAATCGCAGGATTGCTCACCTTTGCTGCCACGACCTCGGCCCAGGCCCAGGCTTCGGTAAACCAGAAAGAGTTCGGACAGGAGTATATCGACGCCATAGCCGTCGCCACACCCTACGTATCCAAGCGCCCGGCTGTCGAGGAACGCCTCTTCCGTTCCAAGGTCATCGAGCAGTGCATCAAGGACATGAAGAAGCGTCTGAAGGACTCGCCCTATCTCGCCTGGATGTTTGAGAACTGTTTCCCCAACACCCTCGACACCACCGTGCACTACGAGGAAGACGCCGACGGCAACCCCGACACCTTTGTCTATACCGGCGACATCCACGCCATGTGGGGCCGCGACTCTGCAGCCCAGGTATGGCCCTATCTCCAGTTTGCCAAGAAGGACAAGAATATCCAGCAGATGATTAAGGGAGTCATCCTGCGTCAGTTCAAGAACATCCAGTACGACCCTTACGCCAATGCGTTCCACCGCGACTTCGCCGAGAAGAGCCGCTGGATGAGCGACGACAGCGGCATGAAGCCCGGACTGCACGAGCGCAAGTATGAGATAGACAGCTTGTGCTATCCGCTGCGCCTGGCTTACGAGTACTGGCTCGTCACCGGCGACGCCTCTATCTTCGAGGGTCAGCTCTGGCAGGATGTGGTCAAGAATATCCTTGACACCTTCCACGAGCAGCAGCGCAAGAATGGCCCTGGCTCCTATAGGTTCCTGCGCGTCACCGACCGACAGCTCGACACCGTCTGCAACGTGGGCCTTGGAGCCCCCGTGCGTCCTGTCGGACTCATCGCATCGGTCTTCCGTCCATCCGACGATGCCACCACTTTCCTCTTCCTTATTCCTTCCAACTTCATGGCAGTGACCACCCTCAACAAGATGGCCGACGTGCTGACCCGTGTCAACGGCAACAGCCAGATGGCCAGCCAGTGCACAGACCTGGCCAACGAGGTGAAGGCCGCGCTGCAGAAGTATGCCGTCTACGACCATCCCAAGTATGGCAAGATCTACGCCTACGAGGTCGACGGTATGGGCAACCACCTGCTCATGGACGATGCCAACGTGCCCAGTCTGCTCGCCATGCCCTATCTGGGTGATGTCGACATAGATGACCCCATCTACCAGAACACCCGCCGCTTCGTGTGGAGCGAAGACAACCCCTACTTCTTCCGCGGCAAGGCTGGCGAAGGCATCGGTGGTCCCCACATGGGCTACGACATGGCTTGGCCTATGAGCCTCATCATGCGCGCCATGACCAGCCGTGACGACAAGGAGATCAAGGAGTGTGTGCAGATGCTTATGGACACCGACGCCAACACGGGAGTCATCCACGAGTCGTTCGACATCAAGGACTCGATGCACTACACCCGTCCCTGGTTTGCCTGGCAGAACACTCTCTTCGGCGAGCTTATCCTGAAGCTCGTCAAGGACGGCAAGACCGACCTGCTTATCTCATGCAAGAAATAGAACCTGATAACAACAATGAAAGAAATCAATTTAGCCAATAAGAAGGTGAGCCCCGTAGCCTGGGTGCCCACCCTCTATTTTGCCATGGGCATGCCCTTTGTGGTGCTCAATATGGTACTGTCTCTCCTGTACAAGGACCTGGGCATAGGCAATGCAGAGATTACCTTCTGGACCGGCCTCATCATGCTGCCCTGGACCCTGAAGTTCCTGTGGAGCCCCCTGCTTGAGCTCTACAAGACCAAGAAGTTCTTCGTAGTCCTCACCCAGGTAGTCAGTGGCGTCGTCTTCGGTCTGGCAGCCATCTCGCTCCACCTCCCCGACTTCTTCGCCATCTCTATAGCCCTCTTTGCCGTAGTTGCACTGAGTGGTGCCACCCACGACATTGCTGCCGACGGCACCTATATGGGCGTGCTGTCCAAGGAGGACCAAGCCCGGTGGATAGGCTGGCAAGGTGCATTCTACAATATCGCCAAGATTTTTGCCACCGGACTGCTGGTATGGATTGCCGGCATCATCACCCCCATGGTGGGAGTACTCAATGCCTGGACCGCCATCCTCGTCTTCCTCTGCGTAGTGATGACCGCGCTGGGTATCTACCACTACTTCATCCTACCCACCGACGGCAAGCACAACGACGACAAGAAGAGTGCCAGCGAGACGCTGAAGGAACTGTGGGATGTGCTCAAGGAGTTTGTCCAGAAGGCACACATCATCTACTACATCCTCTTCATCATCATCTATCGCCTCGCCGAGGGATTTGTGATGAAGGTGGTGCCCCTCTTCCTCCACGACCCCGTTTCCCAGGGTGGACTCGGACTGAGCAATGAGCAGATTGGTACCTACTATGGCACCTTCGGAGCCGCAGCCTTCGTGGTGGGCTCTATCCTCGGCGGCAACGTCATCGCACGCTTCGGTCTGAAGCGGGTGCTGTTTGTCCTCGCCCTTATCTTCAACCTGCCCTTCCTGGTCTACACCTTCCTCGCCATCTACCAGCCCAGCAGCCTCTGGCTCATCGGCGGCGGCATCGTGATAGAGTATTTCGGCTACGGATTTGGCTTCGTGGGCCTCACCATGTTTATGATGCACCAGATAGCTCCCGGCAAGAACCAGATGTCCCACTATGCCATCGCCTCGGGTATCATGAACCTCAGCGTGATGGTCACCGGCATGTCGAGCGGAAAGCTCACCACGCTGTTGGGCTATGAGGGCTTCTTCCTCTTTGTACTGATATTCATCATACCCGCACTGCTTATCACCTGGTTTGTGCCATTCACCTATCCAGACAAGAAACAATAATATTCATACAACCAAAATCATCACGATTATGAGCAAACTGATTATTGAAGGACAGGCCCTGCCCAACATGCCTTGGGAAGAGCGTCCGCAAGACTGCAAGAATGTAATGTGGCGTTGCAGCGACAACCCCATCATCCCCCGCGACCTGCTGCCCACCAGCAACAGTATCTTCAACAGTGCCGTAGTACCCTTTGACAATGGTTTCGCTGGCGTTTTCCGCTGCGATGATACCAACCGCCGCATGGTGCTCCATGTAGGCTTCTCTCAGGATGGCAAGAAGTGGAACATCAATGAAGAACCGCTCCGTTTCCAGTGCGACAACGAGGAAGTGGGACAGTGGGTGTATGGCTACGACCCACGTGTGTGCAAGATAGAGGACAAATACTATGTCACATGGTGCAACGGCTACTACGGCCCAACCATCGGCGTGGCATGGACCACCGACTTCAAGACCTTCCACCAGCTGGAGAACGCCTTCCTGCCCTACAACCGCAACGGCGTGCTGTTCCCCAAGAAGATCAATGGCAACTTCGCCATGCTCTCTCGTCCTTCTGACACTGGCCACACTCCCTTCGGCGACATCTTCTATAGCGAGTCGCCCGATATGTGCTTCTGGGGCAAGCACCGCCACGTGATGGCTCCCGCTCCATTCGAGCAGAGTGCATGGCAGTGCATGAAGATTGGTGCCGGCCCCATCCCAATCGAGACCAGCGAGGGCTGGCTGCTGTTCTATCACGGCGTGCTCCACTCTTGCAATGGTTATGTATACAGCTTCGGTTCGGCTCTGCTCGACCTCGAGCAGCCCTGGAAGCCCATCTACCGCAGCGGTCCCTACCTCATCTCTCCGCAGAAGCAGTATGAGCTCACCGGCGACGTGCCAAACGTATGTTTCCCCTGCGCCGAGCTTCATGACCCCGAGACCGGACGCGTAGCCGTTTACTACGGTTGTGCAGACACCGTCACCGGACTGGCCTTCGGTTACATCCCCGAGATTATCGAGTGGACCCGCAAGAACAGTATCATCTGATAGCACCCATTATGGCGGCTTCCTCTGCGGAGCCGTCATCACAACCCTTACGAGAGGATGTCGGCACAGCGCCGTCATCCTCTTTTTTTGCGCATTAGCTCCAAACGGTCTAAACCCGACAGGTCAGCTGATTCTGATTCATGCCATACTGATGGAGGCATAACTCGCTATGGCTTCACCCAGACCAGAGCCAATCTGCTCAAAACCGGAAATAGCCTAAATTAAGATCAAGTAACGGTTAGAGGCAATGATATCAAAGCACGAAAAGATTATTTCCTGTTGCCATATACATAAATTGCAACGCGCAATGCGTTGCAATCTATGTATTTGTAAGTTATCTGTCACGGGCTGTGCGCCCAGGGATCACTCGGCTGTGAGATAGAGCACACGGCTTGACCATCCGTTGGTCTCTACGTCGGTCTTGTGATTGTAGGGGAAGTCGAGGCCGTGGTTCATGAGGAAGGCGCCGCTATAGAGACGGCCCTCGCAGAAGAGGGGGTCCTTGTCGATGCGGGTCAACTCGTGCACGCGATACATGCACTGTGGGTCGAGACCAGCCATGCACACGCGGGGCAGATGGTCGTCTACGAAGTTGGCCATCTTCCACCAGTAGAACACAGCCTTGTCCTTGGCCTCAGTCACATACATGAGCGAAGCGATGTGCTGGTCGTCGTAGGGGCTCACCAGGCGGTAGAGGTCGCCCATCTGCACCACAGGCCGTATGGTCTTGTAGTCGGCGATGGCACGCTTGGCAAAGTCGCGCTCGGCGTCGGTCATATCGCAGGGCTGCATCTCCATGCCGAGGCGGCCTGTCATAGCCACATCAAAGCGATACTTGATGGGCAGACGGCGCATGGTCTGGTGGTTGGGCGATGCGCTCACGTGCGAAGCCATGCCGATGGCGGGGAAGAAGTGACTGGTACCCCACTGCATGTAGATGCGCTGCAGGGCGTCGGTGTTGTCGCTCACCCACCACTCGTCAAAGTAGGGCAGTATGCCCCAGTTGACGCGGCCGCCACCGCTGGCACAGCTCTGCATCACCACGTCGGGATACTTGGCACGTATGCGCTCGAGCACCTTCTTCAGGCCCGCGTGATAGGCGATATAGAGGTGACTCTGGTTGGCGGCAGAGAGCGTCTGCGAACCGTGAGACATGATAGACATGTTGGCGTCCCACTTGATATAGGCTATCTGCGGATAGCGGGTAAGCAGATTGTCGACCACGCCGAAGACGAAGTCCTGCACCTTAGGATTGCCCATGTCGAGCACCAGCTGGTTGCCGCCGCGTCCGCCCACGAGCGGACGGTTCTTGGCATTGATGATCCAGTCGGGGTGACGCTCGTAGAGTTCACTCCGCTCGTTGGTCATCTCGGGCTCGATCCAGATGCCAAACTTGATGTCGTGGCGTTTGGCGTCGTCGAGCAGAGCCTCGATGCCACCGGGCAGCTTACGGGTGTCGGCCACCCAGTCGCCCAGAGCAGCGTCGTCGGTGCGCTGATACTTGCCGCCAAACCATCCGTCGTCCATCACGAAGAGCTCGCCGCCGAGGGCCTTGAAATCGGCCATCATCTGGTCCATCTTCTTCTCTTCGACATTCATATACACGCCCTCCCAGCTGTTGAGCAGGATGTCGCGTACCTGGTTGCCATGGCAGAGCTTGTACTCGCGGCCCCAGCGGTGGAACGTGCGGCTCACGCCGCCCTTGCCCTCATTGCTGTAGGTAAGCGCCAGCACAGGGGTGACAAAGCGTTCGCCCCGAGCCAGATGGTAAGCAGAGCACTCCTCGTCGATGCCAGCCAGCAGATAGTGGTAGTCGGTATTGTAGGTCTCCACCTGCAGACGGTAGTTGCCGGTATAGCAGAGGGCTGCTCCGATGGTGCGTCCGTGGTTTTCGGCGGGCTTGCCGTCGAGCGAGAACATCACCTCGGCATGCTCTGTCTGCGAGTTGCGCACACCGTTCTTGTTCTTTACGGTCACAAATCCACGCTGCAGCGGATGTTCTACGAGCCTTGCCTCGTTGCCCCATGCTCCGTGGAAGCGTGTCATCCACACATCGCCGCGGCGTATGGGCAGCATGGCGCTGGCAAAGCGGTTGAGGGTGATGGGGCGTTTCTCATAGTTTTCTATCTCGGTCCATGTCTCGATGATATCCACGTCGCTATAGGCGCGATAGCAGATGTTTACCACCACGGGGTACACCTTGTCCTGCATGCGCACGATGGTCACCGTGGCTTTGGGCTCTGCCACCACCTTGGTGTCTGTATAGCGCAGGTCGGTGGCCATAGACCCGTCGGCGTGGGTTATGGCGAGTGCGGGTTCATGCACCAGTTCCGACCCGTAGGTGGGATAGATGGGGGTGCGCGCCAGAGGTACGGCGTTGTCGAGGTCATGCTTGCCGAGACGCTCGCCAAGATAGACATAGCGGGGCTGCATGTCTTTCGACACTTCCAGGACTAACGACATGTGGGGAGTCTCCACCGACACGCGCTGGGGCTGTTCGGCGGCGTGGGTCACGGCCGCTGCCAACAACGACAGCATCACAAAGATTTTTCTCATCATTATATGTTTTTTAGTTATTGTTCGCCGATATATATTAATAGTGTTCGCCGATATACAGATAGTGTTCACCCATATACTGATAGTGTTCACCGATATACAGATAGTGTTCACCGATATATTAAAAGGTATGGCCCGAGCGCTCATCGTGTCTGCGACCAGGGCAGCCATCGGGGCAGGGCGCAGGGACCTAACTTTCTACAAAGTTAGCCAAAGGTTGGTGCATGGCAAAAGAAAAGGGCGATTATTTTCACTCCATCCGTGATGATTGTCAATTATCACGGTTTCTTTAGAGTCCATCGCCACCACTACACCGACCATGCCGCCCACCGCAGCAACTGCGCCAACCACTGCGACGACTAAGCCGACCACCGCAGCAACTACGCCGGCCGCGCCTCTGACCACAGTTGTCGGCTCGTATCAATAGTCACGAGAGCCCGTGACTTACGATACGTGAGCTCGTGACTTACGACACGCAACCACGTAACTAATGATACGAGCCCGCAACTGCGGTTAGATATTTTATTCATCCACCAAAGGTAGTTAGCAAGTCTAAGGTTGGGGCGGTGATTTAGAATAAAAGAATACCAAGTTGAACCATGATTGCAAAAAAATGTACTATATTTGCAAAAAAAGCATCAAAAGAGGCGGGCTATTCAGATTTAATTTGTATTTTTGCCAATAGTCAGGTTTTGGTCATCTTTAGTGTAACACTAAGACAAGCGAAATGTCTGGCATGAGCATATCATGGACAGGCTGTTGTTGTCCTGATACTTATAGAACTTTCCATTTAAGGTGTATTGTACTAAAAACATTTAATAACTAACGATTATCACAATGAAAAAATTATTTGCATTTACGGTTTCCCTTTTTTGTTTAGTAACAAATGTGGCTGCTCAAACTACCAAATTTCTCAAAGTATGGACGTACTATCACTATCATGATATGTTACAAAAAAAGATTTTATTTCGCTATTTGATGTTGTTTGTCTTTTTGTGGGGAATCACCTCCCAAATAGAGGCGAAGAAGGAGAAACGTGTCATTATACAGGGTATTGAATATAGTCTTACCACAAGCGTAGGTATTCTATATGGTTCCGTGGATAATTTGTACCCGGAACAAATGAAAGACCCTACTTGCTTAGATATACCTGCCTATGTATCTTATAAAGGTAAGAGTTATCCTATATTGTTTTGCTCCCTTAATAGTGATGTCGCCAAGAATATTCGTTACCTTACGATACCTAAAACATTACGTATTGGCGACCATAGTTTTACCAAATATACGTCTTTAGTATCCGTTGATTTCGAAGATGGAGTAGAAGAAATTGGAAATTTCGCCTTTTATCAATTACCAAACCTGGAATATATTCATTTACCTGAATCAATAAAGAAAATAGGAACCGCTGCATTTAAATACTGTGATAAACTAAACAAGATATATTTGTTTAATGAGAACATGAAAATAGGAAATGGCGCTTTCTCCAACTGCAAATCTCTTACTTATGCGTATGTTAATGTACATGGAGTGACCATGAAACAAATCTTTGGGGACTATAAGGATAACTATCTTGACACTCTGGATTTGGGTTATAGAACCGTGATAGAAAAAAACATGGTGCGTGATTGCACAAGACTTCGAAAAGTCCGTTTCGAAGGCACTAAACGAATAGAGGATGGTGCCTTTAGTGGATGTATGTCACTTCCTTCTATCGAACTGCCAAAACAATTGGAATATATAGGTAATTATGCTTTCGATAATTGCCATAGTCTGTCAAAGATTGTTATTCCATCTAAAGTGACCTATATAGGAGATATGGCTTTTGCATTTTGTTATAAACTAACTGAAATTTATGGACTCACTTCCAAAATTACAATTCATAACGGGGTGTTTGACAGCTGGGGTTATACGCCATTTAGTTCTGCATTTTATACATTAAAAGCCAACAACTTTGAGTATGGTGGCCTCTTTAAGACATTTAGCGAATATGCCAAACCCTTAATAGAGGAAGATATAAAGAATTGGCAGAAAAAATCAGAATTTGAGAAACAGTCAGAGTGGAAGAAACGCGTAACCGCCGTCAATCAGAATCTAAAGGTAAAGGAACTGACAAAAGAGTATAAGTCAAAATACCTCAACACCAACAAACGTGTGGACTTGAGATATTTTCTTGCTGCCTATGACCCTGAAAATGAAACTTTTCCTGTGTATATCAAAAATGTAGATACGTTATTCATAAAAGTCCCTATTGCGCAAGCTCCGACATTTAAGGAAAAATGGAAAAATGATGTTAAAATAACACCGAACTACGATATTGTTAACGATAGAGCCGCTATTGTTTCATTCTCGTTCAAACTGGGTAACAATGTATATAAATCGCTTAACAACTATGTGCCTGACCAGAATTTGTCTGCAAATATAGATTTGCCAGAAATAATAGTTGACGTAGCTGACAATAAAGTACAAACGACACCGCAATCATTACAAAAAGCGAAAACTCAGCCTGTTGCTATAATAGACCGTACGATAGACAAAGACATTCCTGTCTCTTCTGTCAACTCTTCGAATACGTTTGCCTTCATAATAGGCAATGAGAATTATCAGAATGTGGCGAGTGTTCCTTTCGCAGCCAATGATGCAAAGATTTTTTCTGAGTATTGTCATAAAACATTAGGTCTTCCGAAAGAAAACATAAAGGTTTATATCGATGCTACTTATGGTAAGATATTGGGTGCGTTGAGTACATTAAAACAGATTTCGCAAGCATACAAGGGTGATATAAATGTCATTTTTTACTATGCCGGTCATGGAGTGCCAAATGAAAAGAACAATGAAGCCTATCTGCTGCCAGCAGATGCTACACCATCTATGTTGGAGGCATGTTTACCATTAAGTAGTCTGTATTCTTCAATCGGAAGCATCGATGCCAAGCAAGCCATAGTCTTTATGGATGCCTGTTTCAGTGGTAGCCGTAGAGAAAACGGTATGATTGTTTCTGCACGAGGTATAGCTATCAAGCCAAAGAAAGACATTGTGACTGGTAATGTAGTAGTCTTTTCTGCTGCAGATGGGAGCGAAACAGCTTATCCATATAAAGAGAAAGGACATGGCTTGTTTACGTATTTCCTACTTAAAAAGTTAAAGGAGTCACGTGGAAATGTAACTCTTGGCGATTTGGCAGATTATATCAAGACCAATGTGTCGCAAAAGTCAATAGTTGTGAATAACAAATCACAGACTCCTACCATTTCATCATCTGCCCAAATGCAGGATGTATGGCGCACGATGAAACTGTATAGGAAATAAAATATGATTATCCGTTATGCAGGTCGTGTCCTCTTTCTGGATATACCATATATAATATAAGGTGAAAAAAGCAAATCAATAATTGAGCCCCTTAAAAAAGGGGCTCAATTACAACAAACAAGTCGGAATATTTTGCTAAAGTTTCAAACTGGGCTTCATAACCTCTTTATATCCTTTTTATATACCTTAGCTATTCTTTTATATTCCATGATACACAATTGAAAGCGCCACCTTTAGCAACAATGCCTTTTGCTTCACAAGGCACGACTTCACAGTCTCGATATATCTCCTTCAATTGTTCAATAGCCACGGTATCACTGGCAATACCTATTTGCGGTACAAGCAAGAAATTGCCAACACGAAGAAAATTAATATGCGCCCAACTATTCATTCGCGCATACTTGCCATATTGTAACTCGCTTATTTTCGAAAAGTGTAGACGCAAAACCTTCAATAATTCTTCGCGAAGTTGCTCATCTATATCTGCATAATTGTTTATTACAATATGCCCTGGTTCAACATAGCGTACCATTCCATCTGAATGTCCGCATTTCTCTGCTTGTCCCATGGGATGAAAACAACTTCACAGCCAAAACTGTCTTCGAGAACCGTCTGTAAGAACTCACGGTCTTTCTCCTTATTCTCGATGAAGACCTTGTCTGTCATAATTACTTTGTCATCACACTTTATCACATTGCCGCCATCTACGATGACGTTCATTATCATTAGACTATTGTGCGTGAATTCAAAGCAATTATGCACATCTGGTGTGATGTACTGTTGTTCTTCTTTGAGATAATCTGGATTATACTCATATCCTATAAAAGATTTTACATCCTTTTGAATCGGCATGAAGTCTCTCACCCATATATCTTTTGTACCGGGCAGCATTTCGAAGTTTATTTCATGTTCAAGCAACGCTTCTTTAATGCTTTTCCAACATTTGTAAGCCCTCAGATATTCAGAAAAGTATACTTTGTTTGTTTGATCATCAGTAATCATGATTTATCTTGGATATATTTTCTTTATTACATCAAAATCTTTAGGAATGTTTTCATACATATTCTTTGGCAAATCCTTATAGTCGTGCCATATGTGATATTCGGTCGTCCCATTGGTTGTCTTCTGGGTCTGAAAAACGTATTTTCTTTTCATTTGCCAATCAATACCGCCTTTGAAATAACGATAAGGTAGAGGTTGATTCTCTACTCTATAAGTATTGAATATCTCGATATGATCCAAAGGTTTGTCTTCAATAAGTTTAGGCATATCATCTGACGCATTAAACATGTCAAACAAACATCTTTGGCTACCTGATATATTGCCGACATGCTTTCCGTTTTCGTACTTCTCCAATCCACGAATCAGCACACCGCCAAACCGTATCAGTTCATTGTTATCTCCACGTAAAGTGCGAAATGCGACATCTACTCCAAATCGATGAAAGAACCATTGCCCTTCGATACAGTCTCTACTCAAAGTTGCTACGTCTTCAGTATCGTCTGTTGAATATAGATATATTTCCAAATCAGCTATTCGGTACTTCACGTTTTTGACTCCTTCACTATCTTTTTCACATTTAGCGATGGAAAAGTTTTTCATCAGACTAACTGCCAATGCTTCGTAATCCTCTTTTATTGGATCAGCAAATTTCTTCAAAAGAGAGTCTATTGTTTTATACTCGTTCATATTTTCTGTCTTTTGGCTAATAAACAGATTAATTATAATTGTTAAGCTGGTGAAGGGTAAACCATAGTGTCGTCTATAGACTACATCATTTCTCTTTTAAACCAAAGTTCAAATACACTGTCAGCAAGGACTATACCCTCTTTCTCAATGGTGATAATCTCTTTGTCAACCAAACTTTTCTTTATACGGTCTATATTTGACTTACTACCCAAAGGATATATTTCAGAAACCGTTTGAGTGGTAAATCCTGAATGTATGCCTTTGCACAAAAGACGAATGAAGTTGAGCTGATAGGTCGTAAGCCCCTCTGTCTGTTGTATAAAGAGACTGCTGTTTTGCTCCAACAGAGCCTTCAAGCCTTCTTCGAAATTCTCCTCGTTTACTTCTTTTTCTGTTTCTGCCATAACGTTCCATGCAAGTTGCTGCACATAAGATGAGTAATTCTTTACCACTTGGCATATTCTGCCAGCATACTCTTCTGTTATCTTCTTGCCGTACTTCTCGAATCGAGAACAGATGAAGGGGACCCAATATTCCGTAGGAATACACTTGAGATGCAGCATCTCCCCAAACTGATAAAAAGGCATACGACGACTTTGGAAAATATTTTCCATCAGATGCTTCTTACTGCCAAAGAAACAATAAGACACATTTTGATGATGCTGCCAAACACCGCGTAGATGTTTTTGTATAGTCAGCGAGTCTGTGAACTCTCCTATCTGCTGAAACTCGTCAATACATACTACAAGGCGAACGCCCTGTTCCTTGGCAATACGTTCAGGAAGATTCAAAATTTCCTCTGGAGAATAATCCTTAGGCGTTATACCCAATGATACAGAAAACTCAGAGTTAGGTTCTGGGCTAAATGAAATTTTGGGCGAGATTCTAACCAAAAAACGCTTGATGTTCTCCATTACTTGCTCCAAATGTTTGCCAGTGGACTTCATGATTGTTTCGGCAAATCGGTTATAGAAATCATATTCACTTCTGCAGTCATATATATCCATATAGACGATTTTTAGCATAGGGTTGTCAATCTCGGAAATCACCTTTTTTATAAGAGAGGTCTTACCCATGCGTCTTGGAGATATAAGAATAACATTAACGCCATTTTCAAAGTCAAGCTTGATACGCTTGGTTTCTTCAATTCGGTCTGTAAAGTTATTACCTCCGACCGACATACCATATACAAAAGCTTTCTCCATAATCTTTACTCCTTACTTAATTAGATTACAAAGGTAATGAAAAAAGAAGTAGTCCACAAGGTTGTGGCCCACAACTTTGTGAACTTGATTGAAAAATCTCATAAAATAGACTCCCTCTTCATATATTTCACCTCTGTTTGTCCGCGTCGCCTCTTCCTTTTATAATCATATCTGTCAATCCATTCGCCAAACGCAAAAGCGAACAAAACCGTCTTATACTTCAGGATGACATTATTCTCTTTTTAATATGGCTGCAGCATATTGCAACTCCACTTTTCCACTTTGCCACTTGTTACGTGAATCATGCTTGCTCGATGTGCAATTTCAATGCTTACGTCTATTCATTATTGTACTTGTACGTCTCAACTGGAGTTCCCCTTTTTCATGTCAGCACCAATGTGCTCTACGTCTATAGCCGATTTTCATGGTGCTTTCCTCATGTGCCACATCTCTGCTTTGGGTTGCATGTAAAAATTAAGTTTAACTATGCCAAACCCTTAATAGAGGAAGATATAAAGAATTGGCAGAAGAAATTAGAATTTGAGAAACAGTCAGAGTGGAAGAAACGCGTAACCGCCGTCAATCAGAATCTAAAGGTAAAGGAACTGACAAAAGAGTATAAGTCAAAATACCTCAACACCAACAAACGTGTGGACTTGAGATATGTTCTTGCTGCCTATGATCCTGAAAATGAAACCTTTCCTGTGTATATCAAAAATGTAGATACGTTATTCATAAAAGTCCCTATTGCGCAAGCTCCGACTTTTAAGGAAAAATGGAAAAATGATGTTAAAATAACACCGAACTACGATATTGTTAACGATAGAGCCGCTATTGTTTCATTCTCATTCAAACTGGGCAACAATGTATATAAATCGCTTAACAACTATGTGCCTGACCAGAATTTGTCTGCAAATATAGATTTGCCAGAAATAATAGTTGACGTAGCTGACAATAAAGTACAAACGACACCGCAATCATTACAAAAAGTGAAAACTCAGCCTGTTACTATAATAGACCGTACGATAGACAAAGACATTCCTGTCTCTTCTGTCAACTCTTCGAATACGTTTGCCTTCATAATAGGCAATGAGAATTATCAGAATGTGGCGAGTGTTCCTTTCGCAGTCAATGATGCAAAGATCTTTTCTGAGTATTGTCATAAAACATTAGGTCTTCCGAAAGAAAACATAAAGGTTTATATCGATGCTACTTATGGTAAGATATTGGGCGCGTTGAGTACATTAAAACAGATTTCGCAAGCATACAAGGGTGATATAAATGTTATTTTTTACTATGCCGGTCATGGAGTGCCAAATGAAAAGAACAATGAAGCCTATCTGCTGCCAGCAGATGCCACACCATCTATGTTGGAGGCATGTTTACCACTAAGTGGTCTGTATTCTTCAATCGGAAGCATCGATGCCAAGCAAGTCATAGTTTTTATGGATGCCTGTTTCAGTGGTAGCCGTAGAGAAAACGGTATGATTGTTTCTGCACGAGGTGTAGCTATCAAGCCAAAGAAAGACATGGAGACTGGTAATGTAGTAGTCTTTTCTGCTGCAGATGGGAGCGAAACAGCTTATCCATATAAAGAGAAAGGACATGGCTTGTTTACGTATTTCCTACTTAAAAAGTTAAAGGAGTCACGTGGAAATGTAACTCTTGGCGATTTGGCAGATTATATCAAGACCAATGTATCGCAAAAGTCAATAGTTGTGAATAACAAATCACAGACTCCTACCATTTCATCATCTGCCCAAATGCAGGATGTATGGCGCACGATGAAACTGTTTAGGAAATAAAATATGATTATCCGTTATGCAGGTTGTGTCCGCTTTCTGGATATATCATATATAATATAAGGTGAAAAAATCAAATCAATAATAGAGCCCCTTAAAGAAGGGGCTCAATTATAACAAACAAGTCGGAATATGTTTGCCAATTGTCATTCCTCAGAAGCGTTGTCTTCCAAAACTTGGGATTACCAAGTTTTACAAAGACATTCTTATCCCGAACTCAGGGTGAAATGGCTGATGCTTGAAGACGAGTGGAAGCACGTAAGGAGAAAGAAACAAAAGAAAAGGCTCGGCAAGAAGCCGAAGCCAAAAGTGAAAGCATGGCTCGGCAAAATAGATACATAGAAGTGCTTGACAAGTTTACCAAGGAGGGACATGAATCTTTATCATCCTTTGCAAAAACAGATAGAGTCAACTTCAACGAGAAAGAATCGGCTTCCATATACTATGGCATTATGGCATCTGCTGTAAAGCATAATATTGGATTGGACTCTAAAGCCTGTATAGAATCGGCAGCAAAGAGGTTCTTATCTGATATGTCTTGGCATGGTTTTACAGACTTCAAGCAGGAATGTGTCGCCAGTTGGATAAAACTATTCGCCACGAATAAAGTTCAATTCACAGACAACGCCATTGACAACTTTCCCGCTTTTGTTGACCATATGTCATGTAGTGCAGACACATACGTTTCGCTTGGTGGCTCCAATGGCTGCGCTGACCAACTTACGAATTGGGACGGAACACAAAAGGTAGGGCTTGGAAGCGTTCCACAAAAGAAAGGAAAAGGGCTGGGGCGATAAAAGAACAGTGAATAGTAACATTCTATTCGCCAACAAACTTTTAGAATCGTAAAAACACGACAATTATACGAAACAGTAATGATTAGATGTGAGAAATCATATAGGCTTCTCACACCTAATCGAATACACGAATAATGTTACCAAACGAAATACACATCAGTTCTTCTTTTACAATAAGCAACAGCCACATCACGTGCCGCTTTAATTCTAGTTTTTTCAATATCCGTCTCACGTTGTGATTGCCTTTCAATGAGTTCAACAGCCCGTCTAGCTTCTGCATCTTTAGTTTGCTTGATTTGCATGCATAGTTGTTTGGCTTCAGTAGCACAAGAGCTTGTCATATCTATTTGTTGCAGATATTCGACTGCTGCATCAAAATTACCGTTAGAGAATTCTGCCCGAGCTTTCTGAATGACATTATTACATTCCTGCGTTTGGTATTGACGATAAATTGTAGTTATCTCGTTATTGACTTTTGTGTAATCTGAGATTGTCGCAGGACAAGAAAACAACAGAGCCAGTCCCTCACCATATTGTTGAATATTGGCAAAAGTGCGAGCACGTGATATAACAGAATTAAGATTATGCTGATAGTAATCTATGATTTTATCTTTTGCCTTATTCACAAAGTCTGTTAGACGTTTATCTTGGGCAGACAATTTAGAAATGGCATCTTTTATTGCGTCATCATCAGAGAATCCTTCCCCACGTACTGTAACGACACAACTTGCAAAAGTTGTGCTTGTGGCAAGATTGGTACAGACAAAATTGAACTGTATGTCGCTTGTATGTATATTCCTCATACCGCCTTCAACAACTTGTTTATTAACGAAACTAATCTCTGGCTTTATGGCAATGGTACTTACCTCGGCTGTTTCAACTCCACTTTCAGTCATGGCTGGCAAGAACTTGCTCCTCAGCATCTTTGCCGTATTATCACTTAATTGGCAATTACCAACAGGAAGCGCAAAGGCTATTTCTATTCCTTGTGCGAAAATAGTTGCATAAGAAGTCAACAAGATTGTCAATGTAAGCAAGACTTTTCTCATAATACACACTCCCGTTATTTAATGGTTACAATTAGCATATTGTTGCTTGTAGTTCTCTCAATCTTGATTCCAAGATTCCTGAAAAATGTCAACAACTTCAATCCAAACTTATTGATATTATACGTTCTTCCGTTCTCGTCTTTTAGCGGTATGCGAATATCGTCGAAGAGCATCTGCTTGTCGGTTGTTCCCTGGATATGGTAATTACCTTTATAGGCATTTTCTTCCACCCACATTTCCAAGGCATCGGACAAAGCAAGACCGTCTGCGCCAACCTCTTGCGACATAGAGCGAGATGATGCCTCGTCAATGCCGACTGTTACCGCTATGGATTGTCCGTTTTCAGCTATGTTCATCAGTTTCTCCTGCATGGTGTTCAAGAATTTGTCCATCCCTGCCTCAACAGCTCTTGATGTAAGTTTACCATAGTCATCGGTGTAAAACTTACCGCTTTCGCAAACTGCATTGGCAAGCGAATTTGCAGTAGAGGTTTCATAACCAGACAGGATTACTTTCATGGCATTGCCAGAAGGAGATTCCAACAGGTTTATTTCCGCTTCGACATAAACATCTGCACCAGACTGTTGTATAATCATAGTCTTAACATCCTGTTGTTGGGTATTGCCTAATGCGGTTGCTTTTGACAAGGCTTTTACCTTGGCAAAAAAATCAACTGTAGTATACCCCCTTTGATCGAATGCTTCCTTTATTTTGGTTAAAGCGATACGCTTATTCACGTCATTCTCCAAAACGGTACGTATGTCTTCACCTTGCATTGTATATGGTATGACCATAATCTTTGGTCGTGCCGTAGGTAAAGGAGTAACTTGAGACTCTATGTTTTGTGCCCATGTGCAGCAGAAAGCACACAGTCCCAATAATATTATTGCTATTCTTTTCATACTCATTTTTTGATAATTAAGTTACAACGAACTAAATTGTGAGAAGCTTTACTATTTTCAATAGCGATAATGACTTTGCGTGACACGCTGCATTCGGCGAATGACTCTCCAGAGAGTTTTGTCACCTTGGCCTTTCCAAGTTCAGATGGATAAGGTTTGCCATCAAGCATCTCTACTGATTCTATCGTAAACGTATCACCGACCTTGATTCCAGCTTCCTTGCCAACGTTGAGAAGTATCGTGCTTTTATCTATCGTCTTCAAGACTTTTCCCTTGACGGGGAAATTGATACGGAAATATTCATATATGTCGGATTGCAGGCTTTGCATGGCTGCTGTAACAGCACTCTCTGGCGACAGCATTTCCTTACTGCATTTTCCATCAAAACTCTGTGCCTCATTGCTTACGCCTGTCTCTACGTCAACAACTTTCAACTGAAATGCTACACTTGCTTTATAACCACGTGTGCTTCCGTCACTGTTCTTCATGCGATAAACCGGTATCTTAACAATATGTCCTGTTACCAACTGCTCGGCAGCAACAGCCGCACCTTGTTCTGCAAGATTATGGCTGTCGAGAAAAGCCTCGCTCTTCTGTAGTTCAAGTTCATCAACTACTTTATCGCGACTTGTTCTGTCAACTACAACAAAGCGGTGAGTGTTAGTCAGCATTTCCACAACTTTCTCTGTTACAAGTCCTGTGTATGGACTCTCTTCATCGCAGGTAAACTGAGTTACGCCTACGACAGGGCGGTCATCGGCTGCTAAAGAAACTTGCGTATACCCACAAAGGATACACGCAAGTATGACCGCATATAAAATGCGATAATTTCCCATCACAGATTCTTTGCAGTTTTTGCTGTTTCAATCATCTGCTTGATGGCTGCGACCTTCGCCTTTGACTCTTCAAGCAAGACAGGGTAAGCATCTTTTGTAAAGGCGAGAGCTGATGCTATCTTAGCTATTTTCATTGGATTCTTGTTAGTAGAAGATGCCTTGGTTGCAGCTTCTGCACCTTTCCCAGCCTCAGCGATAGAAACACCTTCTGCAGTTAGAGTTGTGCTTAATGCGACAAGTTCCTCTACAGTAGGTTTCTTGATACTTACGTCTGTAACACCATCCTTCGTCTCGCCAATCTGACGATAATAAAGGTCTTGGAGTAGAGCTGATGACGCAGCAGAACTGATGGCTGCGTTGTAAACACCCTGTACATAGGCGTCAACATCTGCAACTCCAGTTTGCTTTGGCTGCTTAGAGCAAAGTTTCTCCAATTTTGCACAACGGTCGATACTTGCCTTAATGTCCTCTTTGGACTGACCGAAACAGAATGATACCGACATTGCGAGCAATGCTGCGGTAACGAATAAAAATCTTTTCATCTTGTATTATTTTTAAGATGACTGCCTGGCTACCACAGCAGGGTTAATTTTTTATTGGCGAATATACAAAATAAAAGAACGTGGAGCCAGTCTGTCACTCGTTCCACGATTCGTAGGCCTTCGCATTGCCCTGTCAGTCCGAAACGAGCAACGCCGAAAGCCCCACGTATGTGTAAGTATATAAATACCCTTTCTTGGCAACGAATGCAAAATGCAACCGAAGCCAATTAGGGCTGTATACAATACACCCATGAGACGTTCCTTGTTGCTTTGTTCTTGACTGACAAATGAGTTTGCGAAGTTCACGAATCGTCAAAACCAAAGCGTCAGATACGCCTTTTACTATGTATATGTCTGCCCAACCTCTACCCATCGGGGCTTTCGGCATGGGTATAGACGATACAAAGATAACACTTTCATCTTGGAAACCACTTTGTTTGGCTGATAAAGTATGATTTTAATGTCCGATTTAACATTATTAAATATAAATATGTCAAAGAATTCCACTTTTGCGTGATTTTTCTCGCTAAAAAGTTCGTATTATCAATGATTATTCATACCTGTTGCAGCAACAGAATCCGCCACGCTTCCCATTTGAACAGCGAACCAGGGCGGGGCTTTTGCTTTTATGGGAACATTAAGATTATACACTAAACAGGCTGTTTCTATTTCGGAACAAATAGAACTACTAAAAAGTAGAGGCTTAAATATTGCTGATTCATCCAAGGCTGCAACATTTCTTGGAGAGGTCAGTTACAGCGTGTAGCTCGTCAATTCAATCTTCCACAGCATGAGGTGTTGGAAAGCTGGATGCGTAGTGTAACGGTCCTGAGAAACTGTTGCGCTCACCACTCACGACTTTGGAATCGTTATCTTTCCAACGCTCCACAAATGAAAGCCTCTTTACGTGGTGCGTGGGTTGACATTAATGGTGTTGATGCGAACAAAGTTTATGCTATAGCCTGTTGTATTGCATTCTGGCTTGATTCCATGGGATATGGATTGGACTTCAAGAATGAACTCAAATCCTTACTCGTTTCTTATCCCCAGGTAGATCCGGCAGCAATGGGATTCCCTAAGAATTGGATTTCGGATCCTCTATGGAGATAACTTTATAGATAAAATACAGATAAGCCTGTCGATAGTGAAAATTCTTCATTACCGACAGGCTTTCTTCTTGATATATGAACTATTTGATGTAAACAAGTCGGAATATGTCTGACAATTGTCATTTCTCAGAAGCGTTGTCTTCTTAAACCATTCATCCACATGCGGATGAATATACAATAACGTGCTCACATTCATGAGAAATGATGGCTTGGAGTTCCACGCCTCCGTCTACCCCGCCCCACCAACGAGTCTTGCCACAGTCGCAGCCAGGTTGTGGCGGGCCACCTCGGGCTGCATCAGCACGGCGAGCGGTCGGGGGTCGGCATCGTTGATGCCCGCAACCAGGTCAAACACTGTCGAGAGCTGCCCCTCGATATCGTCGACTGCGCCCGACAGCAGCCACGCCTTCACTCCATCGCGGCGGCAGCGCACCATCACCCCATAGGGAACCTTGCCCATAAATGTCTGAGCGTCAGACCTGCCCTCGCCCGTGATTACGAGGTCGGCATCACGGATGGCGTCGTCGAAATGGGCAAGCTCGAGCATGATGTCTATGCCCGAGCGGAGGTCGGCGTTGAGGTATGCCATGAGCGCATAGCCCAGTCCTCCCGCCGCACCTGCCCCCGGGTGGAGGGCGAGTAGTGACGTGGCGAGTCCGGCACGCTCAGTGGCACGGGCAAAGTCGCGCAGACGAGCGTCGAGAGCCCTGACCTGCTCGGGCGAAGCACCCTTCTGCGGGGCAAAGATGCAGGCGGCACCACGCTCGCCATACAGCGGATTGTCTACATCGCAGGCCACGGTGACTCTACACCGTGACGCCAGGCGCCGACAGTCGCCCAGGGCCTCTATCATGCCCCTGCCGCCGTCGCAGGTGGCGCTTCCGCCGATACCCATCACTATCTCGGTGCAGCCTCGGCTTACGGCATCGGCCATCATCTCGCCCACGCCATAGGTGGTGGCACGCATCACATCGCGCCGCCCTACGGGCACGAGCGTCAGTCCACTTGCCGCCGCCATCTCCATATAGGCGGTACGACCATCTATGGACACGGCATATTCGGCGGTGACAGGCTCCATCAGGGGGCCATGCACCTCGACGGTCACAGGGCGTAAGGGCAGCAGCCGGCATACACACTCGACCAGCCCTTCGCCTCCATCGCTCAGCGGCAACTGAACTACTGCGGCGTGGGGCAGGACTCTGCCTATGCCTTGGGCACACGCCTCGCATGCCTCCCGGGCAGAGAGACAGCCCTTGAACGAGTCGAAGGCTGCGACGACCTTGCGTACCGTAGCCCTGTGCATGGTGTTTTCCGGTCCCTGTATAGTCGGCATCATGGGAGATAGAGGCTGTTCTCCTGTCGCTCGCGACAGAGCGGTTCGAGATGGGCTGCCAGCATGGAGAGGCGCTGTCCGATGCCTCGGGCATGGACGGGGCACACCTGCACGCAACGCATACAACTGATACAGAGGGCTGGGTCGGTGGTCTGGGGATGGTCTGGCGCGATGGCTCTGGTGGGGCACTGGGCAGCACATGCTCCGCAGCCCTGACAGCGGTCATCGGCTTCGGGCACGGCGCATGGGCTATACTCGCGGTAAGGACGGTGACCCGGCAGAGTGAACTCGGGGATGGGCGCCGACAGGGCTGCGCGGGCAAGGATGGCAGCACCAAACTCACCAAGCTGCGCGGCGTCGCTCGCATCGGGGCGTCCGGCGGCAAACTGTCGGCACACGCTGTGCTCGGCGATGGCTGTCACGGCTGCCATCACCCGGAAGCCCGCTGCGGTGGCTATGTCCTGCATCTCTACGAGGGCGTCGTCGTAGGCGCGGTTGCCATAGACGGCGACTATCACGCACCGGGCGCCATGGGCGCTGACGCGTTTCAGCCGCTCTACAGCCAGCATCGGCACGCGTCCGGCAAAGACGGGCATGGAGATGACGGCCAGGTCATCGGCAGCAATGTCGGGATAAGCGATGTCATCCTCCCACGAGCAGAGTTCGGTGGCGGTGTCCGTGGTGCCGATGCCCGCACACAGCAACTCACTCACGCGTCGCGTGCCGCCAGTGGGACTGAATGTGATTTGATGTATAGTCATAGGTAAACACTATAATATGGTCACAAAAATACAAAAAAATACGCCAAGCGTGCAGTTTTTACGGAAAAATCATATACAGGGCAGTGCTTTGGGCGGTATATATGCCGGCGGTAGGCTGAGGGGCTGGTGCCACGATAATGAAATAATCGGAGACTTGGTACGGGACTTCAGGAAATAATTGCTAAATTTGTACGTGATAATATAAAAGCCTATGCGCAAGGCATATAAAGCAGACGGAAGCCCCGTGCTTTATATCGCCACGGCACAGTCTATGTACAATAACAAACAACCAATTGACAAATCATTATGAACAAATCGCTTATCCTATCGGCAGCGCTCTGCCTCGCGTCGCTCTTCGCTTGGGCAGAGAACACCCCCACCCCACGTCGACAACTTGCTCCGAAACCACCAATGGGATGGATGACATGGAACCTCTTTCAGGGCAACATCAACGAACAGCTCATACGCGAAACCGCTGACGCCATGGTTGAAGGCGGTTTCCGCGACGCCGGCTACGAATATATCTTCATCGACGACCTCTGGCAAGGCGGACGCGACCGTGAGAACAACATCATACCCGACCCGGAGAAGTTTCCGTCGGGCATAAAGGCGCTCGCCGACTATGTACACTCCAAAGGACTGAAGCTCGGCATCTACTCGGATGCGGCACAGCTCACCTGCGGCGGATGGACGGCGAGTCTGGGTTTTGAGGAGCAGGACGCACGCACCTTCGCCTCGTGGGGCATAGACTATCTGAAGTACGACTACTGCAACGCTCCTGCCGACAGTGCCACCGCCCGACAGCGCTACCGCACTATGGCTAACGCTCTGCAGAACTCGGGGCGCGACATCGTGCTCGGCATCTGCGAGTGGGGTCAGCGCCAATGCGAAGAGTGGTGCGAAGAGGTGGGAGGACAGCTCTGGCGTACCTCAGGCGATGTGCGCGATATGTGGAAGGACATCGTGAAACAAGGCGGCATGGGTATTCTGGACATCATCGACATAACGGCGCCTCTGGCAAAACACGCCCGTCCGGGACAATGGCCCGACATGGATATGCTGGTGGTCGGCCTGTACGGAACGGGCGGGCCGTCGAGCGACCTCGGTGGCGTAGGCTGCACCACGACCGAATATCAGACGCAGATGAGCATGTGGTGTATGCTGTCGTCGGTGCTTGCCATGACCAACGACCTGCGCAAGGTGACCGACGATGACCGCCGCATTCTGCTCAACAAGGAGATTATCGCCATCAACCAAGACGCTCTGGGCAAGGCTGCCGAACGCATTGTGAACCTGCCTGCGCAGCAGGTCTACATCAAACCGCTCGCCGACGGTTCGCACGCCGTGGCCATCCTCAACCCCTCGGACGAAGCCCAACGCATAAGCCTCAACTTTGCAAGCCTCGGGCTCAACGGCAAGTACACCGTGCGCGATGTATGGCAGCACCGAGACATAGCCCGGAAAGCCAAGAGCTGGAAAGGAAGCGTGGCCGCGCATGAGACAAAGGTGTTTGTGGTGAAGTAAGAAGACACCTAACCGACGAAAGACGAATAACAGGAGCATCTGGCAGCAAGCGAAGAACGCTGCAACCATGATGCTCCTGTCATCTTATAGCATACTGACAGCAACCGCGACAACCTCCTCTCTGCCTTCGGCGGCCGTCGCATAGGAGGAAGGGCGCAGCTATCGTCTGCGGACATCCCGAAAACAAGCCGTGTGGTCACCCGATACCAGTCACAATGACCTCGGGAAACCACACGGCTTGTCAATTAGACTCGCACGCCATCGGGGTGCGGAGGAAGGGAAATCAGAGAGCAGCCACAACCTCTACCTCTACGAGGGCATTCTTGGGCAGCGTCTTGACAGCCACAGCCGAACGGGCTGGATAAGGCTCGCTGAAGAATGTGGCATAGACCTCGTTCATGGCAGCAAAGTTGGCCATATCAGAGAGGAACACCGTGGTCTTGACCACATGGCTCAGGTCGATGCCTGCCTCGGCAAGCACATGGGTAACATTGGTGAGCGACTGGCGGGTCTGCTCCTTGATGCCGCCCTCGGCAAATTCACCTGTGGCAGGATCGATGGGCAGCTGGCCCGACGCAAAAACGAAGCCACCGGCCACAATGGCCTGGCTGTAAGGCCCCACCGCTTTGGGGGCGAGTTCAGAATGGATTACTTTCATCATATTGTCTGTTAGTGTATATATTGTCCTTCGGGTTACAAAAATACTATTTTTCCACGACAACCAACTATATTTTCCTGTATTTCTACAACTGCATGGCAGAAGCGGAAGCAGAGACTCTGGAGCCGTAAAGGAAGCAGAAAAGACAAGCAGCGGGTGTGTCATATCCTATGGATGACACACCCGCTGCCTCTATGTAGACTCTCTTATTACGGTTTCGCCTCTCAGAGCAATCTCCTCTATCGGCTTGTCTGCATCGGCAAGATGCTCCAACAGCAGTCGGCACCCCTCCTGCGCCATCTTGGCGATAGGCTGTTCGACAGCCGTCAGCTGGGGATGTACCAGGGTGGCAAGGGTCGTACCCGACATGCAGCAGAGCGCCACATCGTCAGGGATGCGCAAGCCGTGCTTCTGGATGACGCTCTTGGCTCCCAGGACAGCGGTCTCCGTAAATCCGAAGACGGCGTCAAAAGGCACTCCCTTGGCCAGATACTGCTCCATCACCCAACTGCCCTCTTCGGCCGACAATGCCGGCAGCAGGACATCATGCGACTGGTACTCGACATGAAACTTCTCAAGCGCCTCACGATAACCTCTCAACCGTTCATAACTGTTGCGGATATAAGACGGACCGGGAATATGGATGATGTGCTTGTAACCCTTGCGCAGCAAAGCCTCAACCATGAAAAACGCCATGATATAATCGTCCATGCGCACCTGGGAAGCCCTGACCCTCTCCACGGTTCTGTCAAAAAACACGATGGGGATGCCTCGCTCTATCACCTTATTATATAGATCTACGTTGCGCTCCTTGTCACAGGCACTCATCAAGATGCCATCGACGCGCAGCTGCTCCATCATCAGGATATTCTCACGTTCCTGCTCGGGATTCTCATTGGAGATGGCTATCATCACCTTGTAGCCCTGTCTGCGCAGGATGGCCTGTGCCTCGTTGATAAAGATCATATAAAACGTGGTGACGATTTCGGGGATGATGATGCCGATGTTATGGGTACTCTGCTGCCTGAGATGTACTGCCAGTTCGTTGCGATGATACCCCATCTGCTCAGCGGTTGCCAAAATCTTCTGCAGAGTTTCGGCCTTCACATTGCCGGTATCTCCCGAGAGGGCACGGGAGACGGTGGACTTGGAGATGCCCAGCACCCTTGCAATATCCATAATGGTGACGTATTTTGCCATATCTCTTTGGGTCTTTTGTCTATGCGCTTGTAAAGATACTTATTCTCCATGAGAGCAACAACAAAATGCGGATCTTTTTGGGAACGGTTGCAGAAAATGGGAACGGTTGCGAGAACGGTTGTGGGAAAAAAGATGCTTTTTTTCTTGAATTGCCTGCGAATTCACGCTACCTTTACAGCGTGATAAGGGAAGAGCAGGCTCTCTCTGAGAGTACTACTTCCCAACACCTAAGAATTAAAAACAACAATACACTACCCAAACCTAAAAAAGATGGAACAAGACAGTAAATGTCAAGCGAACTGCTCACAGTTGAACGGCTCGCAGAAAAACAATGCAGAGGGTAAAGTTCCCTTCATCAGCAAGCTCGCCTATGGCATGGGCGACGTGGGCTGCAACTTCAGTTGGATGTTTGTAGGCAACTTCCTCATGATATTCTACACAGACGTGTTTGGAATCAGCATGAGCGCTGTAGCCACCCTGATGCTTATATCCCGATTCTGGGATGCTATCAACGACCCAATCATCGGCGCACTCACCGACAAGACCCATACTCGCTGGGGACGATTCCGCCCATGGCTGCTCTTCGGAGCCCCTATCACGGCACTGGTGCTGATTCTCACCTTCTGGGCACACCCCGAATGGAGCCAGACCGCCAAGATCATCTACATGGCAGTGACCTACTGCATCCTGGTACTGGGCTATACCTGTGTCAACCTGCCTTATGGCACTCTCTGCGGAGCCATGACACAGGATATCGACGAGAGAGCCAAACTCAACACCAGCCGCTCGGTAAGCGCGATGATGGCCATCGGCGTAATCAACATCGTAACCGTGCCACTCATCAGCTGGTTTGGCGCCGGCGACACCAAATATGGCTATCTCGCCGTGGCTGTGCTCTATGGCATCATCTTCGCCGCCTGCCATCTGTTCTGTTTCCGCAAAACCAGAGAGGTGGTGGAGATACCTGTGGGTCAGAAGCTCCCGCTGAAGGTACAGCTCTGTGCCATGATGAAGAACAAGCCCTATATGCTCGCTCTCTTAGGCCAGCTGCTCTTCGGTTTCATCCACTATGGACGCAACGCCGACATGCTCTACTATTTCACTTATGTAGAAGGTTCGGCCACGCTCTTTTCCTTCTATTCGATGGCCATCATCGTGCCAAGTATCATCGGTGCCGCCTGCTTCCCCATGGTATTCAGAAAGACCGGCAACAAGGGTCTGGCTGCAGCCATCTTCGCCTTCCTCACCGGTGTCACGATGATCGCTCTGTACTTCTTCAGTCCCAACGGTAGCGCCATCATGTTCTACCTGTTCTCAGCATTGTCATGGTTCTTCTTCTCTGGATTCAACACTGCCATCTATGCCATCATCCCAGACTGCGTGGAATATGGCGAGTGGAAAACGGGCATCAGAAACGATGGATTCCAGTATGCCTTCATCTCTCTGGGCAACAAGATAGGCATGGCGCTCGGCACATCGCTTCTCGCCATTGCCCTGGGCAGTGCAGGATATGTAAGCAACGCTGTGCAGAACCCGGAAGTGCTGAGCATCATGCACCACGCCTTCAGCACCATACCAGGAGTGTTATGGATCATCACCGCAGGGTGTCTCTGTCTATACAGACTCAACAAGAAACAATACAACCAGATCATGACAGAACTGGAAAACAAAAAGAAATAAAACTCCATCGGTCATCAGGCCGATGGGTGGGACAAGACAAACGAAAATTGCCCAACACACTAACATTAACGATAACAACCATAAAAAAACAATACAACTATGAGACAAGCAATATTGGTAGAACCCAAACGTATCGAGTTTAAGGAAATAGCAGAACCCAAGGCAGCTGACCTGACAGCCCATCAGGTGCTCGTCAACATCAAGCGCATCGGCATCTGCGGCAGTGAGATACACTCTTACCACGGTCTCCACCCCGCCACATTCTATCCAGTGGTACAGGGACATGAGTACTCGGGAGTGGTAGTGGCTGTAGGCAGCGAGGTAACCGTATGCAGCCCCGGTGACCACATCACCGCCCGCCCACAGCTGGTCTGCGGCAAGTGCAACCCCTGTAAACGCGGACAGTATAATGTCTGCGAACATCTGCGTGTACAGGCATTCCAGGCTGACGGCGCAGCCCAGGACCTCTTCGTCGTAGACGATGACCGCGTAGCCAAGTTGCCCGAAGGGATGAGCCTCGACTATGGAGCCATGATAGAACCTGCCGCCGTAGGTGCCCATGCCAGCAACCGCACCGAGGTGAAAGGCAAGAATGTAGTGGTGAGCGGTGCTGGAACCATCGGCAATCTCATCGCCCAGTTCTGTATCGCCCGTGGCGCCAAGAACGTACTGATCACCGACGTGAGCGATCTGCGTCTGGCCAAAGCCCGCGAGTGTGGCATCGAGCATACGCTCAACATCACCAAGAAGCCCCTCAAGGCAGCTGCCCAAGAACTCTTCGGCGAAGAAGGCTATCAGGTAGGCTTTGAAGTGGCTGGCGTAGAGGTTTCTATCCGCTCGCTGATGGAGACCATCGAGAAGGGCAGCGACATCGTGGTCGTGGCTGTCTTTGCCAAAGACCCAGCTCTTAGCATGTTTCACCTGGGCGAACACGAACTGCGCCTGATCGGATCGATGATGTACCGCCACGAGGATTATCTCACCGCCATCGACTATGTGAGCAAAGGCATCGTCAACCTCAAGCCTCTCATAAGCAACCGTTTCGCCTTTGAGGAATATGATGACGCATACAGATTCATCGACAGCCATCGCGAGACGAGTATGAAGGTTATTATCGACTTAGACCAGAAACCACAAGAGAAGAAATAGCAGACAGGCAAGAAGAGACAGTCTGCACACCATTGGCAGATACAGAGAAAGGATGTACTGACGTGTGCAGACTGTCCAAAAGATTGGACCGCAGCAATGAACACCGCCAGAAAGATGCCCACGCAACGGAAAACAGACGATGTATCCAGCAATCTAAAACTAAAAACGACAATGGAAAAGAAACAATCAGTAATAGGTATCGGCGAAGCTCTCTTTGACATGCTGCCAAGTGGAAAGAAACTCGGTGGCGCTCCAGCCAACTTCGCCTATCATGTCTCTCAGTTTGGGCTCGACAGTTGGGCTGTCAGCGCAATGGGTGATGACGAGTTGGGCAAGGAACTGGAAAAGGAACTCGACGACCACCATCTCAACTATGAGATAGAAAAGATAGACTACCCTACCGGCACCGTACAGGTGACGCTCGACGCCAATGGAATACCCTGCTATGACATCAAGGAAGGAGCAGCCTGGGACAATATACCCTATACCCCCGCCCTGGACAGATTGGCCAAGAACTGCACCGCCGTCTGCTATGGCTCGCTGGCCCAGCGCAACGAGGTGTCACGCAATACCATCTACCGTTTTCTCGACAATATGCCTGAAGAGAAAGAAACTCTCAAAATCTTTGACATCAATCTGCGTCAAGGATTCTATAACAAGGAGATTATCACCGAGAGCATCAAGCGATGCAATATCCTCAAGATCAACGACGAGGAACTGATCACCATAAGCCGCCTCTTCGGCTATCCAGGCATAGACCTGGAGAACAAATGCTGGCTTCTCCTGGGCAAATACAACTTGAAGATGCTCATCCTGACCTGTGGCGTAAACGGCAGCTACGTATTTACCTCAGGCGAGATATCATTTATCGAGACACCCAGAGTGGAAGTGGCTGACACCGTGGGCGCCGGCGATTCGTTCACAGGCGCATTTGTGGCAAGCATCCTGAAGGGCAAGAGCGTAAGGGAAGCCCACGAACTGGCGGTGAAGGTATCGGCATACGTCTGCACACAGCATGGTGTCATGCCTGTATTGCCCGAAGAATATACCAGATGACACCTCTTCTGCCCCATAGCGGCTGAAAGCGGCCGTGACATTGGGGCAGAATCAGCATGCGGACCGCTGGACTCGGACACGCGCAGAGCAGGAAGCGTTATGAGCACTTGTTATGCCAACGACAACCGGGCTTCTGCATTTCCTGTTCGTCAAAGGTTGTGATTAGTTAGGATATTAGTACTTTTGTACATCCAATAAAGATTATTCCGTTGTGAAGACTAATCGGACGGGGGCATTATTTACATTGCTCTCGTCCTTCTTTTTATAATTCAATCTCAGAAACAGAAAAACAGAATTGCTAAATATAATAAAAGATATACAGCCGCACCTATTCCACCCATTCCTTCTCCCATCGCACACTTCAGCTAAAGAAAAAAGTGGGGAGATGGGGATTGGGGGTCAATGTTTTTTTGTAACTTTGCAGCACATCCGTGGCTGCCCTGTGGCTTTGCGATGGTACATCAAGCCCACGACCTGGGCATCATCAGTCGCGAGCACTACGACTGGTGGTATGACGAGATGATAAAGAAAAATCCACGGGAAGAAGGATGGGGGCAATACGACATCTCTGAAACCATAGGCCGGGAAATTCGTATCAAGTCTATCGCCGAAAAGGGTATACCGAGAACCCGATAACAATCAACTAACACATACAACTATGAAACATCTATTATGTACATTGCTGTTGACATTGACAGTATGCCTCTGCTCAGCCCAGACCGAACACATGAAGTTTAAGGGCATCCCTATGGAAGGAACCCTGCTGTCGTTTACCCTCAAACTCAAGGCCAAAGGATATGTGCCCTTAGGCACCGAAGACGGAGTGTCGGTGCTGAAAGGCGAGTTTGCCGGTTACAAGAATTGCCATATCTATGCCGTGGCCGACAAAAGTGGCATGATATGCCGTGTCTGCGTAGAGTTTCCTAAGATGGACAAGTGGGCCGATCTCGAAAGCTGCTACTCCAGCTATAAGGACATGCTCACCGAGAAATACGGCGAGCCCAAAGTATGTGTGGAGGAATTTCAAAACAAGTATGCAGATGACGACAACAGCCGCATGTACGAAGTTCAGTTTGACCGCTGCAAATACCATTGCACCTTTGCCTGCAAGAACGGAGATATAACCCTCGAAATAACCCATCAGAAATTCGACTGCTTCGTGCAACTCAGCTACTACGACAAAGCCAACCAGGACAAGCTGAGACAAAACATTATGGAGGATTTATAAAGTCAAGGGGGCTAAAAACAAAAAAACTCCCACCGAAGCGGGAGTATAGGTTTTACCCTTCGGCATTACTGCCTTATTGTGGTTTGATGTAGGAAACGGACGATATACAACGAGTATATAGACGCAAAGAGCATTATCCAGTTGTGGTTTGATGTAGGAAACGGACGATATACAACCAAGCACACGTTTGACCTTTATAGGTTACGGTTGTGGTTTGATGTAGGAAACGGACGATATACAACCTTTCAATTCCTGAAACTGCTTTATCATCGTTGTGGTTTGATGTAGGAAACGGACGATATACAACCAATGCTGCCATCAAGAAAGCCAAGGATAAGTTGTGGTTTGATGTAGGAAACGGACGATATACAACGTTACCACTGCCAATACCTTTTCCGGCATAGTTGTGGTTTGATGCAGGAAACGGACGATATACAACTAGTAACGGCAGGCTCTAACGGAACCATAGTTGTGGTTTGATGTAGAAACAGACAACACGAGATGCCATTCTCCCCCAAGCGACTCCACCAGCGGATGGCAAAGCGGATGTGACGCCTCCTATATATATAATAAGGTATATATCCGCGCCCAATCCCGCCCCTTTGTGCATGGCAGAAGAAAAAATGGGGATTGAGGGATTGGGGGTCAATGTTTTTTTGTAACTTTGTAGCATCTCTGTGGCAACCCTGGGGCTTGACGGCGCAAGCAGTTATGGCTGTGGGATGGATACGGAGCGGAAAGAAATGTTATCAAGCGATATTTCTATTTATACTGATATAGTTATGACAAATTCTACAGAGAATCTCTATCAGCTTGACGGTAGAGTGCCATTGGGCAAAGCAGTCCCATTCGGTCTTCAGCATGTACTGGCCATGTTTGTCAGCAACATTGCGCCTATCATGATTCTTGCCAGCGCCATAGGGCTGGACAAATCAGTCAGTGCGGTGCTCGTACAAAACTGTATGGTAATAGCGGGTATAGGTACGCTGGTGCAGCTCTACCCCGTATGGCGGATAGGTTCGCGGCTGCCCATCGTGATGGGTATTTCCTTCACCTTTCTCTCGCTGGCCATCAGCATTGGCGCAGCCTATGGCATGGGCACCCTCATCGGAGCGGTGATTGTGGGCGGCGTGCTGGAAGGACTGCTGGGACTTTTCGCCAAATACTGGATAAAACTGATTCCGCATGTCGTGGCAGCCACTGTGGTGACAGCCATCGGATTCTCGCTGCTGCCGGTGGGAGCCAACTCCTTTGCCGGCGGACTGGGCGCAGCCGACTTCGGCAGCATGGACAACTGGATTGTGGGCAGCGTTACGCTGTTGGCCTGTCTGCTCTGCCAGGTGTTTGCCAAGGGCTTCCTGCGGTCGCTGTCGGTACTCATGGGCCTCATCGCGGGCTATATCCTCGCTCTCTTCATGGGTATGATTGATTACAGTGGACTCAGCGATATATCGATTGTGGCGCTACCCAAGCTGCTGCCCTTTACGCCTGAGTTCAACATCGGCGCGATACTCTCGGTGACGGCGGTCTATCTGGTCTCGGCGACAGAGACGATAGGCGACACATCGGCGCTCTGCAACAGCGCGCTCGGACGCGACCCCAAGCAGAAGGAGATGGGGTCTGCCATCTGCTGCGACGGTTTTGTGAGCAGTGTATCAGGACTCTTCGGCTGTACCCCCATCACCTCGTTCAGCCAGAACGTGGGTCTGGCTGCCATGTCGGGCGTAGTCAACCGCTTCACGATAGGCGTGGGTGCCGTGGTAATGATTGTGGGCGGCATATTCCCGGCTATAGGCTATGTGCTTACCACCATACCCCAGGCCGTACTTGGAGGCTGCACCATCATGATGTTTGGCAGCATCCTCTTTGCCGGTTTCGGCATGATGGCCCGCTCTGGATTCTCTCAGCGCAACATGATTATCGTGAGCCTCTCGCTGAGCGTGGGACTCGGTTTCACCCAGGCCACAGACATGTTCAACATCTTCCCTGAGATTGTGCGTACGGTATTTGCCGACAACTGTGTGGCTGTGGTATTCCTCCTGGCCGTGGTGCTCATTCTGATTCTGCCCAAGGAGAAGGAAGACGCTGCTGACAAGCAATAACGATACAAGACACTCCATTACTGAAGAGACGACAGCCGACGATGGGCCCCACAGCGCCCTGCCGGTTGTCGTCTCTTCGGTTTCAGGGGTCGGCGTGTCTATCATAATCATGAAAAATCAAGCATTTTGCCATTCTTTCGTTGCATAAATCAAAAAAAACTCCTAATTTTGTATACTTTCTGCAATAAACGATAATAACTATGGACGACGACAAGACCAAAGAGGAAACAGACGATATACTGGACAACGACCAGCACTCTGACTATCGCCCCGCCGACCGTTTCGACGCTTCTGCCGTGCATCACCTTTCGGGAATGTACAAGAACTGGTTTCTGGATTACGCCAGCTACGTGATCCTGGAACGTGCCGTACCTCATATCGAGGACGGTCTGAAGCCTGTGCAGCGACGCATACTGCACACCATGAAGCGCATGGACGACGGCAGATATAATAAGGTGGCCAACGTGGTGGGCGAGGCGATGAAGCTGCACCCCCACGGCGACGCGTCGATAAGCGACGCGCTGGTGCAACTGGGCCAGAAGGAGCTGCTCATCGACACCCAGGGCAACTGGGGCAACATACTGACCGGCGACCGTGCTGCTGCCGGACGATACATCGAAGCCCGTCTTACCAAGTTTGCCCTCGACACGGTGTTCAACCCCAAGACCACCGACTGGCAACTGTCGTACGACGGCCGCAACAAGGAGCCTATCACGCTGCCCGTGAAGTATCCGCTACTGCTGGCCCAGGGAGCCGAAGGTATAGCCGTGGGTCTGGCGTCCAAGATTCTGCCCCACAACTTTACCGAGATATGCCAGGCTGCCATAGCCTATCTGCGCGGCGAGAAGTTTGCCCTCTACCCCGACTTCCCCACCGGCGGTTCGATAGACGTATCCAAATACAACGACGGACTGAGAGGCGGAGTGGTCAAGGTGAGAGCCAAGATAGAGCAGGTAGACGGCAAGACGCTCGCCATACGCGACATCCCCTTCACCAAGACCACATCAACTCTGATAGACAGCATCACCAAGGCTATAGAGAAAGGTAAAATCAAGATACGCCGCATCGACGACAATACCGCCGCCGAGGTGGAGATACTGATACACCTGGCGCCGGGCACAAGTCCCGACAAGACCATCGACGCGCTCTATGCCTTCACCGACTGCGAGACCAACATCTCGCCCAACTGCTGCGTAATCAAGGACAACAAACCCTGCTTCCTCACCATCAGCGACGTGCTGACCCACTCGGTCGAGCACACCAAAGACCTGCTGAGGATGGAGCTGGAGATACGCCGCAACGAGCTGCTCGAGCAGCTGTTCTTCATCTCGCTCGAGCGCATCTTCATCGAGGAACGCATGTACAAGGAGACCCGCTTCGAGCAGGCTCCCAACCAGGACGCCGTGGTGGAGTTCCTCGACGAGAAGTTTGCTCCATTCAAGAAGAAGCTGGTGCGCAGCATCACACGCGACGACCTGCTGCGTCTGCTCGAAATCAAGATGCAGCGCATCCTGAAATACAGCAAGGACAAGGCCGACGAACTGCTGGCACGCATCAAGAAGGAAATCAAGGAGATAGAGCACGACCTGGCCCACATGACCGATGTGACCATCAACTGGTATGAGTATATCATCGAGAAATATGGCGCCGACCATCCACGCCACACTGAGATACGCAACTTTGACACCATCGAGGCCACCGAGGTCATCGAGGCCACCGAGAAGCTCTACATCAACCGCAGCGACGGCTTCATGGGCACCGGACTCAAGAAAGACGAGTTTGTGTGCAACTGCTCCAAGATAGACGACATCATCATCTTCTACCGCGACGGCAAATACAAGATAGTCAAGGTGGCCGACAAGTTCTTCGTAGGCAAGAACGTAATCTGGGCGCAGGTGTTCAAGAAGAACGATGTGCGCACCATCTTCAACGTGGTCTATCGCGACGGCCGCAAGGGCATGTGCTTCATCAAGCGTTTCTTCGTCAACGGCTGTACCCGTGACCGCGAGTACGACCTGACCCAAGGCACCGAGGGTTCGCGCATCATGTACTTCACTGCCAACCCCAACGGCGAGGCCGAAGTGATAAAGATAACGCTCGAACCCGACTGTACAGCCAAGAAGAAGGCCAATATATTCCTCGAAAAGGATTTCTCCGAAATACTTATCAAGAACCGTACGGCACGAGGCAATATCCTCACCAAGAAGCCCGTTCACCGCATCTCGCTCAAGAGCCGCGGCCACTCCACTCTGGGCGGACGCAAGGTGTGGTACGACCCCTATGTGCGACGCATCAACTATGAAGAGCGGGGCAACTACCTCGGAGAGTTCAGCGACGACGACCGCATACTGGTTATCCTCAACGACTACAGCTACTACTTCACCGACTTCGACGCCAACAACCACTATAGCGAGGGCATCGTCGTCATCGAGAAGTGGAATCCCGAGAAGATATGGACTGCCGTGCTCTATGATGCCGACAACAACCGTCTGCTCTACATCAAGCGATTTGCGCTGGAATACTCGCGCAAGCCGCTCAACATCATGGGCGAAAACCCCAAGAGCAAGATGGTGCTGCTCACCGACACGCCCTATCCCCGTCTGAGGGTTACCTTCGAGGGCGTCGATGTCAAGCAGCCACCACTGGAGGTCGAGGCTGCCGACTTCGCCACCATCCGCTCGGTCAAGGCCCACGGCCGCCGACTCACCATCTACAAGGTCAAGACGGTAGAAGAGCTTGAGCCTACCCGCCAACCAGAGCCCGAGCCCACTGCCAGTGACGCCGACGACAGCACCGACGACACCAACCTGGACCCCGATGCCGGCAAGAGCCAGCAGCAGGTCATCGACGAAATCACCGGCCAACTCAGCCTTTTCTCCAATGACGACAATTAAGATCATCCTCCTGGCGCTTCTGGCAGTCGTGCCCTGCTCCATCGCTTGGGCCCAGAGCGAGCGCATAGTCACCAATGCCCGCATGGTGGGCATTGGAGGTGCCGAGGTGCTCGACACCTATCTCTCCCCGCTCCATTACAGGGGCACCGAACTGAGATACATCTCACACACCCTGCGCGAGAAGACCGACACCACGCGCCTCTTCCATGAAATCATCCACCAGGGCAGCCTCTCTCTTCTTGAAAACAAGAGCGGCTACGGTGGCGAGATGGCAGGCAGCTACAATTTCCAGTACGGATGGCACTGGCATCTATGCGATTTCCATTTCAAGGGAAGCACCCTGCGACTCGACGTGGGTGGAAACATCGACGCCAACATAGGTTTCATCTACAACACCCGCAACTCCAACAATCCCGCACAGGCCAGAGCCTATCTCAACCTTACGCCCACAGCCGCCGCCACCTACACCCTGCACTGGCGCCATCCGCTGGCAGTGAGATACGAGGTGTGGCTGCCTGTCGCCGGCGTCATGTTCTCGCCCAATTACGGACAGTCCTACTACGAGATATTCTCCAAGGGCAACTACGACCACAACGTGGTGCCCACCTGGGTAGGCAACGCGCCGTCGATGAGGCAGATGCTCACCGTCGATTACAACCTGTGGGGCACCACCCTGCGCGCCGGCTATCTGGGCGACTACCAGCAGGCCAGCGTCAACCACCTCAAGTCACACATCTACACCCATGCGTTTGTCATCGGTGTGGTGCGCAAGTTCAGTATCCAAAAGATTAAACAGCCATGACCCTTCCACGCCTTTCTTTCTTGTTCCGCCTATGCCTCGCATGTCTTGTCGCCATCAGCATGACCAGCTGCGTAGATGAAGACGAATACACCAACTCGCCGAGCGGCAACTTTGAAGCCCTATGGCGCATCATGGACGAGCACTACTGCTTCTTCAGCCAGAAGGGCGTAGACTGGAACGAGGTCTACCAGCGCTACTCGCGCCAGATAGACAACCACATGAGCGAGAACCAGCAGTTTGAGGTTCTCTGCAACATGCTCAGCGAACTGCGCGACGGCCATGTCAATCTCTACTCCACCTTCGACATCGGCCGCAACTGGAGTTGGCGCGAAGACTATCCCTCCAACTTCTCCGACACACTCTCCCGACGCTATCTCGGCACCGACTACCGCATCGCGTCGGGCATCAGCTACCGCATCCTCGACGACAACATTGGCTATATGCGCTGCTCCACCTTTGCCAACGGTTTCGGCGAAGGCAACCTCGACGACATCATGGCCTACCTGCTCACCTGCCGCGCCCTCATCATCGACATACGCAGCAACCCCGGTGGAATGATAAGCGCCGCCGAGCAGCTGGCTGCCCGCTTTACCGACGAAGACATCCTCGTGGGATATGTGCAGCACAAGACGGGCCGCGGCCACAACGACTTCTCTGCCATGAAGGAGCAGCGGTTGCGCCCGAGCCGCGGCATACGCTGGCACAAGCCGGTGGCAGTACTCACCAACCGCACCGTCTTCAGCGCCGCCAACGAGTTTGTCAAGTACATGCGCTGCTGTCCACGCGTCATCACCGTGGGCGACCACACCGGTGGCGGAGGCGGCATGCCCTTCAGCAGCGAGCTGCCCTGCGGATGGAGCGTGAGGTTCTCTGCCTGCCCCATCTACGACCGCAACCGCCAGAGCACCGAAGACGGCATAGCCCCCGACCATGTGGTGAGCATTACCGACAGCGACCTCCAGCGCGGCATCGACACCATCATCGAGGAAGCCCGTAAAAAATTGAATGACAGCAAATAAAAACTCACGCATCGTCACGTTTCTCATTTTTTTATCGTAACTTTGCACCATTATTGCGCTTGTGGCGGAATTGGTAGACGCGCCAGACTTAGGATCTGGTGGCTCAGGTCGTGTAGGTTCGAGTCCTATCAGGCGCACCCGCTAATCCTAATTGCTTATCAACAAGCAGTTAGGATTTTTTAGTTTGTATACCCAAGCCCCCATTACCTGCGCAGTCATCACTCATGGTCACCCGATGGGCAGGCTGTCAGCCTCTACATTTGAAGACACCACTACTGACTGGCTGAAGGGATGTGTGGGGATAGAAGAGAGATACCTTGAAGTGGGCAACAAGCATAATATATTCTGCAAAATGGCTGAGGAGACAACCCTATTCGGAGTTTCCGCTATTATTAAATGCTTGGAATGAGAAGCGTTGCTTGAGACCCTACCTACGGGAGTAACCAGAACCGATACAGATTAAATTGAACCAGCTTGTTCAAAGCAATGCCATACTCGGTTAGCCCAATGGCCCAATAAATGACCCAATAAATGACCCAATAATGCCCTATGTCTGAATCTACATATAGAACAATGGAAATGAAAGATATCGCACGAATACTTAGACTTGCAGTGTGGCGCAGCCATGCTGTGGCTGTGGTGGCTACCGTGGTGAGCATGCTGGCGGCCATTGCCCCTGCGGCGCATGCCAAGGACATCAGCCCGATGGAGGCTGTCAGGATTGCCCGAAGAGTGGTTACCCTGTCGGACGACTGTGCCGCCAAAGCCAGGGCGCAAAGCCGCACGGCGACGCCCATCTCACCTTATTATATATATAACGACGCGCGGGGACAGGGTTTTGTCATCGTCGTCGACGACGAGATGGGAGAAATACCAAACAATAAGAATGAGTATAAAGTAAACGGCAACCTTGCCGAAATGGTTTTTACGCTTTAACAATGAACACGATATGCTTAGTGAAAGTCAAAATATAGAATACAAGGAATCTTGGTGAGACGAATACCTGAAATGGATATGCGGTTTCGCCAATGCACAAGGCGGTCGCATTTTTATCGGAGTAAACGATGAAAAACAAGTGATCGGTCTGCCTGATGCCAAGAGACTGATGGAAGACATTCCTAACAAGATAGTGAACTACCTTGGTATCGTGGAAGATGTAAACTTGCTTACAGAGGGCAAAAAGGAATACATCGAGATTGTGGTGACACCAAGCAATGTGCCTGTGGCTTACCGTGGTGCTTACCACTATCGTAGTGGTTCTACCAAGCAAGAATTAAAAGGACTGGCATTGCAGAACTTTATCTTGAAAAAGATGGGATGGTCATGGGATGATATGCCAGTCGCCGGAGCCACGCTAAACGACATTGATCATCAGGCTATCGACTACTTCTTGCGCAAAGGCATTGAAGTTGGCCGAGTTTCGGGTGATGCCTATACTTCATCTACTGAAGCTGTACTGCATAGTCTGAACTTGATAACAGAGGAAGGACAGCTCAAGCAAGCCGCCCTATTGATCTTTGGCAAGAACCCGAAGAGATTCTTTGTGTCTTGCGATTTCCGTATCGGCCGTTTCCGTAATGACGAGAGCGACTTGATCACACAGGACGTAGTAGAAGGAAATATCCTGCAAATGGTAAACCGTATCATTGAATTGTTGCGTTCCAAGTACCTTTTGTCCCCCATTCACTACGAAGGGATAACACGTATAGAGCAATTGGAAATACCCGAGGATGTGTTGCGTGAGGCTATTTGCAATGCCATCGTACACCGTGACTATATGGGTGTGCATACACAGATGAAAGTGTACGATGACTGCATTATGCTTTGGAACGACGGCAAACTGCCCGAAGGCATCGATCAAGAGAAATTGTTCGCAGAACATGCTTCACAACCTCGCAACCGCAACATAGCCAATGCCTTCTACAAGGCTGGCTTTATCGAGACATGGGGACGTGGCATTAACAAGATACGTCAAGGCTTGAAAAAGATGGGGCTTCCTGAGCCTAAAATAGAGAATCATGTCAGCGGCACATTGATTACCATTTACCGTAATGTCGGTGTAAATGGCATTAATGACACTAATAATGTCGGAAACATGTCGGAAACAAATGTCGGAAACATGTCGGAAACGAACCTTACTGAACGTCAACGATTTATCTTATCTTCTATCAAGAAAAATCCGTTAATCACTGGAAAAGAAATGTCGGAAACATTGTCGGTGACACAGCGTACAGTAGAACGTGATTTGGCGGCAATGCAGAAAGCTGGCATCATTCGGCATGAAGGCAAGGTTAATGCAGGTGTGTGGGTGGTGCTTGAAAAGGCAAAAATTCAAGATTGAAAAGGTATGAAAGAAATGAAAGATATCGCACGAATACTTAGACTTGCAGTGTGGCGCAGCCATGCTGTGGCTGTGGTGGCTACCGTGGTGAGCATGCTGGCGGCCATTGCCCCTGCGGCGCATGCCAAGGACATCAGCCCGATGGAGGCTGTCAGGATTGCCCGAAGAGTGGTTACCCTGTCGGACGACTGTGCCGCCATGGCCAGGGCGCAGAGCCGCACGGCGACGCCCATCCCACCTTATTATATATATAACGACGCGCGGGGACAGGGATTTGTCATCGTTGCCGGCGACGACGAGATGGGAGAAATCCTGGCCTACAGCAGGGAGACCACGCTCGACACGCTGACAGCCAACCCCTGCGTCAAACTGCTCTTAGAGGGTTACCGCCAGACCTACGAGGCAATCAAGGAGGGCCGGGTGACCCTCAGCCCCAGAACCCGCAACGCACTCTACACCAAGACCGTAGAGCCGCTGCTGAAGAGCAAGTGGGGACAGTCGCACCCCTTCAACGCCAAGACCGGTTACCCATACAGCGGATGCGTGGCTACGGCGGTGGCGCAGATGATGTACTACTACCAGTGGCCCGCCCAGGGCAAGGGGAGCAACGAGTATCTCGTCAAGTACTACAACACGACGGTGAGCGCCGACTTCAGCCAGTCGCGCTACGACTGGGCCAACATGCTGCCCGACTACCGCTACCCCATCGCCGCCACGCAGAAGCAGGAAGACGCCGTGGCGCTGCTGATGAGCGACGTGGGCATAGCCTCGTTCATGCAGTACACCCCCGACGCGAGCGGCACCCAGGGACTCTTTGCCTACAAGGCGCTGCAGAAGCACTTCGACTACACCGCTGCCTATGTCACCAAAGCCATAGAGGGCCCCAGCCGCTTTGCCGAGATACTGCGGCAGGAACTGCTCAACGGGTGCCCAGTCTATCTGGACGGACGGCCCGCAGGGACGGCATCGGGGCACGCCTGGGTGGCCGACGGATTTGACCAGAACGGACTCTTCCACATGAACTTCGGTTGGGAAGGACAGGGCGATGCCTACTACTCGCTCACCAACCTCAACGTGACCGAGACCGGAAGCGAATTTCAGGGCAAGCCTCTTGCCTTCAACCGCGCCCTCACCGCCATCCTCGCCCACCCCAACAACGGCAAATATCCCGACATCGACCGCGGACTGCTGGAGACCTCGCCCCAACTGATGTTCAACGAGGGCGGCTCGCTCTCCATCAAGGGCGCAGACAAGACCTTCAATCCGTCGCAGACGCAGACCGTAGAGGTCAGCTCGTTTGTGAACCGCGGCAACCCCTTCCGTGGCGACATCGGCGTGGCGGTCTACGACGCCCAGGGCAAGTTCGTCCGCGTGGCCTATTCTGACGACCACGCCACCGGCGGACTCACCCAGCGAATCTACGGCGACGGCCTCGACGGATATATGGGCACCGACTATCTCATCAACGAGCCCCAGCCCATCCACCTGAGTCTCGCCCAGCTCGCCGATGGCTACTACCGCCTCATCGCCGTATGCACCGCCCGCAAGGACGACGGTTCGTGGGACGATTTCTTCCCCATAAAGAAGGCGCCCATCATCGAGGTGGAACTGAGCAACGGCTCCGCACGTATCTCGGAAATCTGTTCGGAGGAAGCGCGGTTCCAGCTGATGGGCCAGCCCCGCCTCTCCGACGAAGCCTATCAGGGCGAGAAGGTGGTGGCGTTCTTCCCCGTGAAAAATCTCAATGGCGTGCCGCGCGACTGTTATCTGAGGGTGAGGCTGCTCGATGCCGACAGGACAGTGGTGCTCGACACGCGCGTGGACGCACTGACCGAAATCGAGGGCTTCACCGAGACCGAGATACCCATCACCCTCTCCATCCCCGCCTCGCTCGCCCCAGCGCGCTACGAGGTGCAGCTCGAGATGACGGGCGACGAGGCAGAGACGCTCCACTACCCCATCCTCAACATCCACGACCGCGATGCCGCCTATATCGATGTGGTCAAGGGACAGGACAGACCGATTATGGCCAAGGCGGAGATATTCCTGGCCGACGACTCCAACTCCAAGGTCGAGTCGGGAAGCATCGACATCACCAGGATGCCGCTCTTCAAACTCGGAGTGTCGCTACGCGCAACCGAAGGACGCAGCTACGAGGGCTACGTATATATGTTTGGCGAAGACACGCAGACCCATGAGACCATCCAGATACCGGGTATCGAGGATAATGTCAGCGTCCATTCATCGTTTGATGTGCCGCTCTTCAGCTACTGGTTGCGTCAGAGCAACCAGCCCTTTGCAGACGGCCACACCTATCGCATCTATGTCACCGGCAAGACCGACGGAAACGATGTGGAGCTGACCTCGCCCAAGGCGCCGGCTTACTACCTCAAGCGCGAGGGCAGCATCTTCTCCATCTATAGCGGCACCGCCACAGCCATTGACGACGCCCCGACCACGGCGCCCACAGTGAGCCTCAGCGCCGGTCAGCTTGCGGTGAGCGCCGAGGGGCTCAGAGCCATACGGCTCTACAGCGTGAGTGGCACAATGGTCGGCCAGGCACCAGCCACCGACGCCCGCCGCGCCGAACTCTCCCTCCAGGGTCTCGCCCAGGGCGTCTACCTCCTGCGGATAGAGGCTGGAGCGCGCACCACCACCTACCGGTTCATGAACCGCACCGCCGCCCCTCTGCGATAGCCACTGCGACAGCAGTCCACCGTCACCGCCACCACGGCGCAACCATAGCCATCCCCCCTGCCCAACGACAGGCAGCGGGGATGGCTTTTTTGCGTCGCCGCCACCAGCCACCCAAGCACCGCCACCCGCTCCGCCTCGCCCCTCATGCCGCAGGGTCAGCCAGAGGGCGTCATCGCCATCACCTCTACCACCATGGCCAGCTCGTACCTTATGTCACGAGCCCTCGCATCATAAGTCACGAGCCCACGTTTCAGTAGGCACAAGCCCACGGTTCATATGTTACGAGCCAGCCGTGATGATTGCGCAAGTCGGGATGGCGGTCAACAGGGTAGCGGCAATGCCCATCACGCTCCGCGAAATCACCATGGGCAACATGGCGTGGGTTACGGGAGTTGCGCAGACAGCAAGAGGCGCAGTGACGCCCCACTGCGATGCCCACCGGCCGACAACGACATCCACCCACAAGCCCCATCCCGGCCTTCCCCAAGGGGAAGGAGTGCACCACAACCTCCTCAAACACAACGGGAATGAACTCTCTCCCCTTGGGGAGGGCTGGGGAGGGGCTCCCAACAAGCAGCTGTTTTTTTACCTCCAACGGCGGATTTTTTTTACGGCCAATGGCCGCTTTTTTTACCGTCGCGGCGGCTGTCGTCATGCACGGCATGACGGTGGGGATGGTGGAGACGGCAAGGAGGAAAACTCGTTTTCCGACTGTCGGCACCGCCATCCACGCCAAGGCGAAGCCGACAGCCACAGCCACGGCTTTTTGTATTTATATCAACCTATTATAGAAGTATCCATTAATGGATTTACCCCGCAATCGGCCCTCCGCAAGCAGCAGCAACTCTGTAGGAGTTGCGTTTCCCCAGCCCAGGGTTGCGGGCGAAGCACGCTACCCTGGGTAACTGCCCCCACTAACCTGGCAACTCTGTAGAAGCTGCGATTAGCCGTAGGCGTTACTCTCACCAGGACAATTGGCAGGAATGGATAGGAAAATACCATTAAACTGAGTATAACGCCTTCGGCTAAACGCAACTCCTACAGAGTTGCTACACCTTATTATATCTATACCCAGGGTAGAGGCGCTACGCACCTCAACCCTGGGCTATGAAATCGCAACTCCTACAGAGTTGCCAGGGGTGCGCACCATCCATCTGCAAGCCCCATCCCGGCCTTCCCCAAGGGGAAGGAGCACCACATAACCGCCTCAAACACAGCAAGAATTAGCTCCAGTCACTGGAGGAGGGCTGAGGAGGGGCTTTCTAAACGGCTGGGGAGATGCATTCAATAAGCAGCTGTTTTTTTTACCGCCAACGGCGGACTTTTTTTACGGCCAAGGGCCGCTTTTTATACCGTCGCGGCGGCTGTCGTCATGCCGTGCATGACGGTGGGGATGGTGGAGGCGGCAAGGAGGAAAACTCGTTTTCCGACTGTCGGCCCCGCCAGCCACGCCAAGGCGAAGCCGACAGCCACAGCCACGGCTTTTTGTATTTACTTCACCCCCTCATAGACGCAATAAATAGTGGATAAAACGCGCAATTGGCCCCCCGCAAGCAGCAGCCACGTTTTTTTGTGTCTGCATCGGCAAAGCACTGCCCGCAACGGGCCAATCGGCACCGCCATATCGGGCATAAAATGAGCTGACGACAACCTCCAAGGAGCCATTGTTGATTTTTTTTAAGATATTTTTATCAATTTATTTTCCGTATCAATATATTTCATTATATTTGCACCATCGTTATTATAACGATTAACTAAGAACATACATTACTAACCAATTAAATTTATCTTAATGAACAACATTCCTTTAGTATTTTGGCTCATCCCGATTGCCAGCGTAGTGGCTCTGGGTATGGCATGGTACTTCTTCCGTTCGATGATGAAAGAAGAAGAGGGCACAGACCGTATGAAAGAAATTGCCGAGCACGTCAGGAAAGGCGCAATGGCCTATCTGAAGCAGCAGTACAAGGTCGTGACCATCGTATTCATAGTGCTTGCCATCGTATTTGCCTTCATGGCTTACGTGCTGAAAGTGCAGAACCCCTGGGTTCCGTTTGCATTCCTCACCGGTGGACTCTTCTCGGGTCTGGCAGGATTCTTCGGCATGAAGACCGCCACTTACGCATCGGCACGCACAGCCAACGGCGCACGCACGAGTCTGGACAAGGGACTGAAGATAGCCTTCCGCAGCGGTGCCGTGATGGGTCTCGTCGTTGTAGGTCTCGGCCTGCTCGATATCGCTATATGGTTTATTGTTCTCAACGCCGTCTATGAAGGAGAGGGCACCGCTCTCATCACCATAACCACGACCATGCTTACCTTCGGAATGGGTGCCTCTACCCAGGCGCTCTTTGCCCGTGTAGGCGGAGGTATCTATACCAAGGCTGCCGACGTGGGTGCCGACCTTGTGGGTAAGGTCGAGGCCAATATCCCTGAAGACGACCCCCGCAACCCCGCTACCATCGCCGACAATGTGGGCGACAATGTGGGCGACGTTGCCGGTATGGGCGCCGACCTCTACGAGAGCTACTGCGGTTCGATACTCTCTACCGCCGCTCTGGGTGCCACAGCCTTTGCCATGAACGATGACATGCAGCTCCGCGCCGTCATCGCTCCTATGATTATCGCCGCCATCGGCATCTTCCTCTCCCTCATCGGCATCTTCCTGGTGCGCACCAAGGAGGGAGCCACCATGAAGGAACTGCTCCACTCGCTGGGCTTGGGTACCAACGTCAGCGCAGGTCTGATAGCCGTGGCTACCTTCGCCATACTCTATCTCCTGGGTATCGACAACTGGCTCGGCCTCTCCTTCTCTGTCATCAGCGGTCTTGTAGCCGGTGTCATCATCGGTCAGGCTACCGAGTACTACACCTCTCACAGCTACACGCCGACACAGCAGATAGCCGAGGCTTCGCAGACAGGTCCTGCCACCGTCATCATCAAGGGTATAGGAACGGGTATGATATCGACCATGATTCCCGTGCTCACCATCTCAGTGGCCATCATGCTCAGCTATCTCTGCGCCAATGGCTTTGATATGTCTCTGTCTGCCCACTCTATCAGCACCGGTCTCTACGGTATCGGTATCGCCGCTGTGGGTATGCTCTCCACACTGGGTATCACACTTGCCACCGACGCCTATGGTCCTATCGCCGACAATGCCGGAGGCAACGCCGAAATGAGCGGTCTGGGTAAGGAAGTGCGTGAGCGCACCGACGCCCTCGACGCCCTCGGCAATACCACCGCTGCCACCGGCAAGGGCTTTGCCATCGGTTCGGCTGCCCTCACCGCCCTCGCACTGCTTGCCTCTTATATTGAGGAAATCAAGATTGCCATGGTACGTGCCGTGGAAAACGGCAAACAGTATTTCGACGCCGCTGGTGAGGTGTTTGACCCCGTCAACGCCACCACGATAGACTTCATCGAGTTCTTCCAGGTCAATCTCATCAACCCCAAGGTGCTCGTAGGTGCATTCCTCGGCGCCATGGCAGCCTTCCTCTTCTGCGGACTCACCATGGGAGCCGTAGGCCGCGCTGCCGGGTCGATGGTACAGGAGGTTCGCCGCCAGTTCCGCGTCATCAAGGGCATCCTTGAGGGCAAGGCTACTCCCGACTACGGCCGCTGCGTAGAGATAAGCACACGCAGTGCCCAGCGCGAGATGATTCTGCCGTCGCTGCTGGCCATCATCATCCCCATCGTCATCGGTCTGGTGCTTGGCGTAGCCGGCGTACTGGGTCTGCTAACCGGTGGACTTGCTGCAGGTTTCACCCTCGCTGTGTTCATGTCCAACTCTGGCGGCGCATGGGACAATGCCAAGAAGATGATAGAAGAAGGCAACTTCGGAGGCAAGGGTAGCGAAGACCACAAGGCCACCATCGTAGGCGACACCGTGGGTGACCCGTTCAAGGACACATCCGGCCCGTCGCTCAACATCCTCATCAAGCTCATGTCGATGGTAAGTATCGTCATGGCAGGCCTCACCATCGCCTTCCTGTAAGGCTCGAGCCTGCTACCCCATAAAGCGGAAGTCTGCATATCGCCCACCAGGGTATATGCAGACTTCTTGGTTATGACATTTAGGAGCCCATACAGATTGATACCCACACTGTCACATCAGCCACGTTCATCCTCATCCCAAACGTCTACAACTACAATTCGACCGCCAACAGGTTCGGGGCTCAAGACAACAGGCTCAGACTGCTCTGCGACATGGATATCGTTGCTGGAAAAGTGCTTATTACATTTCTTGAGCAACTCTTTTTGCATATTTGGTATTAATTTTGGTACCAAAATGGTTGCCAATTGGAATATTATAACTATCTTTGTAGCGTAAACAAAATAAACAATTGTCATGACGATAGTTAGTGCAAGAGACTTTAGAGCCAACCAGGGCAAATACTTCTCCATGGTGAACTCCGGTGAACAAGTGATATTGAAATCACGTGAAGGCAGTTTCCGTCTGCTTCCAGTTACTTCTTCCGACTCCGTTGCGGAGAGTACACAAGATATTGCGGCCGACCTAAGGGGAGCTCTCAGAGAACTGAAGGATGTCATTGCAGGCAAGAAAGAGCTGAACACACTTGACAAGTTGATTGATGAACTATAGAATCACAACATCAAGTTATTTCAATGTGACAGCGAAGAGGCTTGCAAAGCAATATCCTTCATTCAAGGATGACCTGACCAACTTTGGAAAGTCGCTCCTCGAGAACCCGTTACAAGGTGCAGAACTGGCTCCTGGCATCCGTAAGATAAGAATGGCCATCAAGTCCAAAAGCAAAGGGAAAGCCGGCGGAGCAAGGGTCATCACTTATAACTTCATCACAAAGGAGATGGATGGAGAAATAGTGCTGCTGCTCATCTATGACAAAGAGGATGCTGCAACGGCAAAGGTCAATGTGCTCAAACAAATCATTAAGGAAGAAGGCTACCCTATCGGATGACTCGTAACGAGCCACTTTGCCAGTAACAGACATTCATGCGAAACCGATGATACCATGACGGATGGTATCATCGGTTTTTATTGTTCCTCCTGCAAGAACAAACATGCGGGGCTGCCAACAGAGTCACGCTGCGGTGGATATATCGACGAAGAGCGAAGACGGGGCGGCGCCTACGGGAGGCCCTGTCATCAGGGAAACAGCCGCGAGGAGCGGAAAAGCGAAAAGGATGCCCGCAGACATCCCTTCAGACTGGCCGTGTGGCCATTTATACTTTCCAAGTCTTAGGCAGATGGCGCTTTACGCTCCTGACTGCCGATGCCACAGATGGCGGAAGCGGGTCGAGCATCATCTCGCGCAGCGTGATATGGAGTTCGCGCAGCAGCTCGGGATAATGGCGGCACAGCTCATAAGCCAGTTTGACACACAGGGCACGGCAGGCAGCCGTCTCGCGTGGCTGCAGGGCGTGGTCGAAACAGAAGTTGAGCAGGTCGATGCGGACATCATCGGCGCCAAACGGCAATCGGCTGACGAGGCAGAGCAGCATACGCCTTCTGCCGCTCACCTCTTCTGCCACAGTTCTGGCAATCAGGTCGGCGCGGTGGGTCTCCAGCCATACGTCCTCGCTCTTGGGCAGGTGGTTGAGAAGCCACAGGGCGTTGGTCGCGGTGCGGCTGTCGTCGCTGTCCATCAACTGGTAAACCATGTTCATCAGCCCCTCATTGCCAGTGTACTCGACGCAGAGGGCATCTATCTCGGCGGCTCCGTGAGACCGGGCAAGCCGGGCTGCCCAATGGTCTGCGCAGGCAGTCTCCACTGCCGTCATCCTATCTTGGTCATGTGATACCCCATACGGCGCAACTGTACCGCCATGCCAGCCAGATAGAGCTGGTGGAGACAGGCGATATAGGCGCGGAAAGCCTCGGCGCTGCCAGGAGTAAGCCCCTCGTGGCGCAGCAGAGACAGCGCACGGTTGGCACACTCGTTGACCAGCCGGCTCACAGCGCCATGGGCTTCGGCATCGAGACCGAGCACCTCGTCGAGGATATAGTCGTCGGTATGGTCGAAGCCGCGCACGTCGCGCAAGGTATTATATATATGTGCATCGGCGTCGGCACGCTGCCAGTCAGTGTCCCACAGCTGCGCCATGGCCATGCCGACAAACATAATCCAACCCAGGGAAACGGTGGGATAGGCGTTGAACTCGCGGATGCCGTCGGGCATATAGTCCTCGCCCACCTTGCGCCATGCCTCCTCTACATCGGGACACTCGGGCATGGGCACGTCTATCTCTTGTCTGCCTGCCAGATAGGTAAGCAGGTCTTCTCTCACTCTCTGTTCAAAATTCATATTCTCTATTATTGTTTCATTGTCAACTTAGTATGACGCCGTGCAGGCGATGCCCATGTTCTCGACCCTGCGACGTATGGCGTCGAGCTCGAGGGGCGTCGCCTTCTGCAGACAGGTGTCGGGCGTAGGGCGGTCTATGGTGTAAATCATCACCTCGGCGGGCTGGATGAGTCTTACCGCCTCCAGCCACGGCGCGACATAACGCTCGGCGGTATTGCCCACATCCTCGCCGTCGATAGAGCCATGCATGAACATGGTCTGGATGATGACGTGACCGTCGAAGAGGCGCAGTTGGTCGATGATGTCGGCGGCACGATAGGCGCGACTGGCGGGGCGGTTGACGAGGCGTATGTAGGCATCGTCGACCGTATCGAGTTTCTGGATATTGTTGTCTACCTTCATCAGCGCCTCACGCACCTCGGCACGATGCAGCTGCGTGGCGTTGCTCAGCACCGATATGCGCGCGTCGGGGCAATAGCGGTTGCGCAAGGCAATGGTGGCGTCGACGATTTCGGCGAAATGGGGATGGGCGGTGGGTTCGCCGTTGCCGGCAAAGGTAAGCACGTCGGGACGCGAGCCATCGTCTGCCATCGTCTGCAGCTGCCGCTCGAGCGCCGCCGTCACTTCGGCGACCGTCGGACGCGGTGTGCGGGTCTGTCGCTCGTGGTTGTATCCACACTCACAGTAGATGCAGTCGAAGGTACAGTATTTGCCGTCGGCGGGCATGAGGTTAATGCCCACCGAGAGGCCCAGACGGCGACTGTGAACAGGGCCGTAAATGGGCGAATTATGTAGCTGTGTACTCATATCTTTAGCATTAACAGCTGCAAAGGTACTCGTATTTTCAGGCAATACGCGTTAATGGTGGTTAAAATGTCGTATATTCGCGTTTTTTTTTGTTTCTTTGCACCAAAATTGGCATATTATATCCACAAGGCAAATGGCTAAAAGACATACTAAATCGCGGAATCGTCAGGGACTGCAAGCCGTGACCCTCTGCATAAGCACCGCAATGGTGCTCGTTTTGTTAGGCTTGGTGATATTCTCAGTACTGGTGGCCCGCAACACCTCTGAATTTGTTAAGGAAAATCTGGTAGTGACCGTCATGTTCGAGCAAGACATGACCACCCCCGAAGGCAGCCAGCTCTGCGCCCGCCTGAAGACCCGCCCTTATATCAACCACCTCGACTTCATCAGCAAGGAGCGCGCGCTGAAAGAGCAGACCAAGGTGCTGGGCACCGACCCCACCGAGTTTACCAATGGTGAGAACCCCTATCTCCCCTCTGCCGACATCACGCTCAAGGCCGACTATGCCAACAACGACTCACTGCGCTGGATTGCCGCCGAGCTGAAGAAATATCCCAAGGTGAGCGACATCACCTACCAGAAAGACCTGGTGGAGAGCGTCAACCGCAATCTCGCCAAGGTAAGCATTGTGCTGCTGGTGATTGCCAGTCTGCTTACCTTTGTATCGTTCTCGCTCATCAGCAACACCGTGCGGCTGGGAGTCTATGCCCGCCGCTTCTCCATCCACACCATGAAGCTCGTGGGAGCCTCATGGGGGTTTATACGCCGCCCGTTCCTGGGCCAGGCTGCCCTCATCGGCGTCATCGCTGCCCTGATGGCCTGTGCCGTGCTGGGTAGCGGCATCTATGCCGTCTACTATTACGCCCCCGACATGATGGCCGTCATCACCTGGCAGGTCATCGCCATCACGGCTGCCACCGTGCTGCTCTTCGGCATCCTCATCACCGTCTTCAGCGCCACCATCTCGGTCAATAAGTTTCTGAAGATGAAGGCTGGCGACCTCTACAAGATATAAGAAGAAAACAACAACAATATGGAAAAGAGAAATTTTGCTTTTGATAAAGTCAACTTTATCCTCATGGCCATCAGTATGCTGATAGTCGTGCTGGGCTTTATCCTCATGTCGGGCCCCGGCTCTACGGAGACCCACTACAACGCTGACATCTTCAGCACCATGCGCATCAAGGTAGCCCCCGTGGTATGCTTTGTGGGCTTCATATCCATGATTTATGCCGTCATCCGCAAGCCTAAGGACGAGGCCGGAAGCGATGACACCAAGGAAACCGAGAACAAGAACGTCGCCGCAGCCAACGGTTGCGAGGACCACACCATAACCCAAGACAACAAACGATAACAATGAACTGGTTTGAAGCATTATGGTTGGGCATTATACAGGGCCTTACCGAATATCTGCCCGTCAGCAGTAGCGGACACCTCACGATTGCCTCAACCCTCTTTGGCATCGAGGCCGAGGAGAACCTGGCGTTCACCATCGCCGTACACGTGGCTACAGTACTGAGTACCCTCGTCATCCTCTGGAAGGAGATTGCCTGGATATTCAAGGGACTCTTCCAATTCAAGGTCAACGACGAGACGCGCTATGTGTTCAACATCCTCATCTCGATGATTCCCGTGGGCATCGTGGGCCTGTTCTTCAAAGAAAATGTGGAGCAAATCTTCGGCTCAGGCCTCGCCATCGTAGGCTCGATGCTGCTCGTCACCGCGCTGCTGCTCACCTTCTCCTACTACGCCAAGCCCCGCCAGAAGGAGAACATCAGCCTCAAGGACGCCTTCATCATAGGTCTGGCCCAGGCCGTGGCTGTGATGCCAGGTCTGTCGCGCTCGGGCTCCACCATTGCCACAGGACTCATCCTGGGCAACAACAAGGACAAGCTCGCCCAGTTCTCCTTCCTCATGGTCATTCCCCCCATTCTGGGCGAGGCTCTGCTCGACACCATGAAGATGGTGAAGTACGGTGCAGCCTCCGTGATGGGCGACATCTCACTGGGCGTGTTGGCCGTAGGTTTCGTGGCTGCCTTCGTGTCGGGCTGCGTAGCCTGCAAGTGGATGATTAACATCGTAAAGCGTGGCAAGCTGATATACTTCGCCATCTACTGTGCCATCGCCGGTATCGTCACCCTCATCTGTTCATTCTGCTAAGCCACAGACATGAACTTCAAGACAGGTGAGATATTTGCCATCGACAAGCCCTATGGCATTACCAGCTTCAAGGCGCTGGCCCACGTGCGCTACGTGCTGTCCCACACCCTCGGACATAGAGTCAAGATAGGCCATGCCGGCACCCTCGACCCGCTGGCTACCGGCGTGCTGATACTCTGCACCGGCAAGTGTACCAAGCAGATAGAGACGCTGCAGGCCCATACCAAGGAGTATGAAGCCACGCTGCAGCTGGGCGCCACCACGCCGAGCTATGATATGGAGCACGAGGTCAACGAGACCTTTGCCACCGCCCACATCACCGAGGACGCCATACGCGAGGCGCTGCCCCAGTTTGTCGGCGACATCCAGCAGACCCCACCCACCTTCAGCGCCTGCAAGATAGACGGAAAGCGCGCCTACTCCATGCGACGCGAGGGGCAGGACGTGGTGCTCAAGCCCAAGAACATCCACATCGACAGCATCGAGATTACCCGTTTCGACCCCGACACCATGCAGCTCGACCTGCGCATCGTCTGCGGCAAGGGCACCTACATCCGTGCCTTGGCGCGCGACCTGGGCAGAGCCCTCGGCAGCGGAGCCTACCTTACCCAGCTGCGGCGTACGCGTGTGGGCGAATACGATATAGATAAATGTATAGTGTATGACCATTTCCAGGAATGGTTGGATAACCAAGAAATAGAAACAAGCAATGAAACTGTCACAGTTTAAGTTCAAATTGCCCGAGGAGCAGATTGCCCTCTACCCCCATAGCATCTATCACGACTTCGTCGATGATAATGGCAACAAGGTTACATCGCGCATCACCCGACGCGATGAGTGTAAGTTGATGGTACTGCACAGCAAATCACAGACTATAGAACTCTATAAGAAGGATGCCGATGGCAATCCTATCGAAGGCGAGTACCTCGATTTCCGTAACGTGCTCGACTATTTCGATGAGGGCGATACCTTCGTCTTCAACGATACCAAGATTTTCCCTGCCCGCCTCTACGGTACCAAGGAGAAGACCGACGCCAAGATTGAGGTCTTCCTGCTGCGCGAGCTCAACCAGGAGATGCGGCTTTGGGATGTGCTGGTAGAGCCTGCCCGCAAGATACGTATCGGCAACAAGCTCTTCTTCGACGACTCGGGCACCATGGTAGCCGAGGTCATCGACAACACCACCAGCCGCGGCCGCACCCTGCGGTTCCTCTACGATTGTCCCCACGAGGAGTTCAAGCGCGAGCTCTTCGCCCTGGGCGAAGCCCCACTGCCCCGCTACATCATAGACCGTCGCGAAAACCACCACGGCACCGCCGAAGACCTGGAAGACTTCCAGTGCATCTTCGCCAAGAACGAGGGTGGCGTGACCGTGCCTGCCTCGGGCCTCCACTTCAGCCGCGAGCTGATGAAGCGCATGGAGATTAAGGGCATCGAGACCGCCTTTGTCACCCTGCACTGCGGACTGGGCGCCTTCCACGACATCGAGGTGGAAGACCTCACCAAGCACAAGATGGACTCAGAGCAGATGATTATCACCCGCGAGGCCTGCGACAGAGTCAACTCTGCCAAGGCTGCCGGCCACCATATCTGCGCCGTGGGCACCAGCGTGGTCAAAGCCACCGAGACCGCCGTGGGCACCGACGGACTGCTGAAGGAGTACGACGGATGGACCAACAAGTTTATCTTCCCTCCCTACGACTTCGGACTCGCCGACACGATGATCGCCAACTTCTACCACCCCTACTCCACCCTGCTGATGGAGACCGCCGCCTTTGGTGGCTACGACCTGGTGATGGAAGCCTACAATCTGGCCTTGAAACATGGATTTATGTTTGGATGCTATGGCGACGCCATGCTTATCATGAATGACTGATCACTGCGTATATCTGGCACTGGGCTCCAACATGGGCGACCGCCATGCCATCATGAGCCGTGCCATAGACGAAATAGGAAGACTGATTGGCGTCGTAGAGCGCCGGTCAGTCTTTTTGGAAACCGAGCCTTGGGGCTTTGACTCCCCCAACCGGTTCCTTAACGCCTGCGTGCGTTGCCGCACCACGCTCACACCGCGCGAGGTGCTTGCCGCCACCCAGGACATAGAGCGGCAGTTGGGCCGCAAGAGCAAGTCGACCGACGGGCAGTATCACGACCGTCCCATCGACATCGACATACTCATCTACGACGACCTGCACATCGACGAGCCCGACCTGCACATTCCCCACCCGCTGATGCACGAGCGCGACTTCGTCATGAAACCTCTGCGCGAGATTATGGACTGACCCGTCCACGCCGCCCGAGCCAATCCCCGCGACCACACAGCAAAACGGAACGGGCACACAACAAGACAGGGCGGGCACCGAGCCAATCCCCGCGACCACGCAGCAAAACGAGGTGGACTCCCTGCAAACCTTCGCGACCACGCAGTACCCCACACGGCCAATCGCCGCCAGCACAAGCCCATAGCGAGTGCTGGCGGCGATTGTCGTTTTAGTGCCGAGTGGTGCAGAGCGCGAGTTTTTCATTATGGAGATGACCATAATCGGGAAAGCGGGGCATGAAATGACTGTTTCATGACTGGAAACGGAAATTTCATGGTTTGCAATAACTGTATCGCAACGCGCAATTAACTTTAAGGGATGCTCCGCAAGGGTGGGCGGCATCACGGACTGGGCGACCTTACCCAGGGACATAAAAAAAGGAAGATTGCGACTCTCATCACAATCTTCCTTCTCGTGTCGGGATTACTGGACTCGAACCAGCGACCTCGCGCCCCCCAGACGTGTGCGCTACCAACTGCGCTAAATCCCGAACTTGCGGGTGCAAAGGTACATACTTATTGCGAAATAACCAAACTTTCACTCTACTTTTTTCAAAAATTCCTCTATTTTTGATGTTTGTCTGTTGTTTTTATAGTCTCCACGGCGCTGGAGGTACCTCCGGGCGGCGCCGAGGTACCCTCCACGGTTGCGAAGATAACCTCCAGCGACACGGCGATGATGAGCGCCGTCGCCCAATCCTAAAAATATCAAAAAAGATGGCCTTTTTTTTGTATTGTCTCCATTTTGCATTAACTTTGTGTTATTATATATATAATAAGGTGGACGCCGGTGCCCTTGTGGTCTTGCTCCGCCTTGCCAAACGGACAATGCAATATGAAACAGACATTCCTCTACATGCTGATGGCAGTGCTCGCACTCACCTTCGGCGCCTGCTCGAGTGACGACGGCCCGCAGCAAGACCCCACACCCAAGATAGACCTGGACGACGACCAAACCACCGCCGAGCTCAACGAGAGCTACACCTACAAGTTGCCCGTTATCTTCCACGTATTCTACAAGGACGAGGCCGAGATGAAGCAGAAGGTCACCGCCTCGCGTCTCGCCGATATTCTCGACCACGTCAACCGCATCTACCAGGGCGGCTACTACAGCACCGACATCGGTACCAGTGAGAATATCAACATCCGTTTCAATCTCGCCACCCACGACGAGCGCGGCAACCGCCTCGCCACCCCCGGCGTGGAATATGTCAAGTGGGACGGCACCTACCCCATCGACGCCAACGACTTCATGAACAACAACAAGAAGGGATATGCCCGCTATCTGTGGGAGCCCAACGACTATATCAATGTGATGGTCTATCCCTTTGCCCCCGAAGCCAACTCTGCCGAGGTCACCCTGGGCGTGAGCCATCTGCCTTTCACGCTGAAGGGCGTCAACGAGACCGACGGCCTCTCTGCGCTCGAGTCCAAGTATAACGACATCAGCAAGAAGAACCTCTCCTTTGCCTACTGTTCGTCCATCAACAGCGATTTCATCAACTACGAGGTAGACCGCTATACCAACGCGTCGCACAACATCACCTCGGGCACCCTCAACCAGGCCAAGTTTGACATCAATGTCACCCTTGCCCACGAGCTGGGCCACTATCTGGGTCTGCTCCACGCCTTCTCCGAGAAGGAAGATGCCAACGGCAATCTCCTCGAAGATGCCTGTGACGACACCGACTACTGCACCGACACCCCATCGTACAACCGTCCCGCCTACCTGCGTCGCGTCACCGCCCTGCTCAACAGCAGCCAGGTCCTGTCTATCTCCTTCAAGGAGCTCGCCGAACGCACCTCTTGCCGGGGCGACAAGTTCTTCTCTACCAACATCATGGACTACGCCTACACCTATGCCTTCGAGCTTACAGCCCAGCAGAAAGCCCGCATCCGCCGTGTGCTCTACAACAGTCCGCTCATCCCCGGCCCCAAGCAGCGTCTGCGCACCAAGAGCCGTGTGGGCACGGGCTCGGCAGACGACATGGGCGTGATAGACCTGCCCATCCGCGTGGTCAAGTAGGATAACAATGAAGATTATCGACAACATGCAATATACCATCCAGCCACCCCAACATATCAACACCACCATCACGCTGCCGGCTTCAAAGAGCGTCTGCAACAGGGCGCTCGTCATCCAGGCCCTTGCCGGCGGCAGTTCACTACCCGCCAACCTCTCCGACTGCGACGACACCCGCGTCATCGCCGCCGCCCTGCGCGATATGCCCGAGACCATCGACATCGGTGCTGCCGGCACCGCGATGCGCTTTCTCACCGCCTATCTCAGCGTGACCCACGGCTGCCACACGATTACCGGCACCGAGCGCATGCGCCACCGCCCCATCGGCGTGCTGGTCGATGCCCTGCGCCGTCTGGGCGCCGAGATCAGCTATCTGGGCGACGAGGGCTATCCTCCCCTCGCCATCTGCGGCCGCGCCATCGAGGGCGGCAGCTTGTCGGTGCCCGGCAATGTCAGTTCGCAGTATATCTCTGCCCTGCTCATGATAGGCCCCATGCTCCGCCGCGGCCTCGAGCTGCGTCTTGAGGGCGACATCGTGTCGCGCCCCTACATCGACCTGACGCTGTGGACCATGACCGAGTTTGGCGCCAAGGCCGAGTGGAGCGATGTAGACACCATCACGGTGGCGCCCGTGCCCTACCAGCCCGCCGACTATGCTGTGGAGAACGACTGGAGTGCCGCCTCCTACTGGTATGAGATGCTTGCCCTCTGCGACGACAACGAGCCCCGCGTGGTACTGCCCGGCCTGATGGACGGTTCGCGCCAGGGCGACACCATCTGCCGCTACATCGGTTCGCTCATGGGAGTGAAGACCACCTTCGGCACCGGCGACGACGGCACCCCCCAAGTGGTGCTCAGCCACCAGCACCGCCGTCTGCCCCGGTTGGACTACGACTTCGTCAGTTCGCCCGACCTTGTCCAGACCTTTGTCGTGGCTTGTGCCATGCGCGGCATCCCCTTCCACTTCACCGGTCTCGCCAGTCTGCGCATCAAGGAGACCGACCGCATTGAGGCGCTGAAGTGCGAGCTGCGCAAGTTGGGCGTGGTGCTCACCGACCGCAACGACAGCGAACTGATATGGAACCTCGAGCGCTGCGAGCCCACCATGGAGCCCATCGACACCTATCAAGACCACCGCATGGCCATGGCCTTTGCCCCTGCAGCCCTGGCCCTGGGCAGCATCACCATCAACGACCCTGAAGTGGTGTCCAAGTCTTATCCCCACTACTGGGACGACCTGCGTCGTGCCGGTTTCCAGATTACCAAGCGCCCATGATATATCTCGTTACCTCCCTCATAGTCCTGGGCATCGTGGCAGCCCTCCTGTCGCTGCGCCAGCACGACGGCGCCGAGGCTACCCCGCCAGCCGCGAGCTGCGGCACCTGCGACGGCACCAACACCAAATGTGAGCAGGAGTGCATGATGGAAGCCGCCACCCGCGAGATAGAATACTACGACGATGAAGAGCTGGACCGCTACCGTGGCCGCCGCTCCGACGAGTATACCGACGACGAGGTACACGAGTTTGCCGACGTGCTCTACACCATGCGCCCCGACGAGGTGGCAGGGTGGAACCGCAGCCTCATCCTGCGCGGCATCAATCTCCCCGACGCCCTCAAAGACGAAGTAATCATGCTGATGGAAAGATGACATGGAACTGCTGACTTACACCTTCTTTCAGAACGCCATCATAGGCTCGCTCCTTGCCAGCATCCTCTGCGGCATCGTGGGCACCTATATCGTGACGCGGCGGCTGGTCTTCATCAGCGGCGGCATCACCCATGCCTCCTTTGGCGGCATCGGGCTGGGGGTGTATTTCGGTATCAATCCTGTAGTCTCTGCCATGGCCTTTGCCGTGGCCAGCGCCTTGGGCGTGCAGTGGCTGTCGCACCGCGGCGACGTGCGCGAAGACTCCACCATCGCCTTTTTCTGGACCCTGGGCATGAGCGTGGGCATCATCTGCTGCTTTCTTTCGCCCGAGTTCATGCCCGACCTCAACTCCTACCTCTTCGGCAGTCTGCTCACCATAGGCCATGGCGACCTGGTGCTGCTCGGCGGGCTCACGCTGATAGTGGCGGCACTCACGGTGATGTTCTTCCGCAGCATCGTGAGCGTGGCGTTCGACCCCATCTTCGCCCGCGCCCAGCAGTTGCCCGTCGACATGATAGAATATACGCTGATGGCGGTGATAGCCATGACCATCGTGGCCACCCTGCGCATGGTGGGCATCGTGCTTGCCATCAGTCTGCTCACCATCCCCCAGATGACCGCCAACATCTTCACCTACAGCTACAAGCGCATGATAGCGCTGAGCATCGTCATCGGCTGGATAGACTGCATGACGGGACTGGCACTCTCCTACTGGCTCAACGTGCCCTCGGGAGCCACCATCATCTTTGTAGGCATCATCGTCTACGCCCTGGCACGCACCGCCAAGACGCTGATGGGCCGCCGGCGACTGCGTGGCGCCATGGCGCTGACAGCGGTGGCGGTGGTGGCACTCAGCTCGTGCTCTACGCAGAAGAACACCTCGTCGTCGAGGTTCTGGCATGCCTTCAACGCGCGCTACAACACCTACTACAACGGTGCGATGGCATACATAGACGGCGCGCTCGAAAAGGAAGAGGGCAACCGCGACAACTATACCGAACTGATACCCCTCTACACCGTCAGCAACAAGAATAGCAAGGAGCTGGGCAAGAGCAACTTTGAGCGTGCGGTGACCAAGGCCGAGAAAGCCATACACCAGCACAGCATCAAGCGGCGCCCCGTGTGGGACAAGCAGCGGCGCAAGACCGAGCGCGACATCGAGTGGCTCAGCCGTCGCGAGTATAACCCCTTCCTCTGGAAAGCCTGGATGCTCATGGGGCGCTCGCAGTTTCACATGGGCCAGTTTGACGAAGCCGCCTCTACCTTCTCCTACATGAGCCGCCTCTACGCCACCCAGCCCGCCATCTATGGCAAGGCCCGCGCCTGGCTCGCCAAATGCTATGTGCAGGAGGGCTGGCTCTACGACGCCGAAGACGTGATACGCAACATGGCGCGCGACTCCATGGACTGGCGCGCCGTCAAGGAGTGGGACTACACCTATGCCGACTACTACATACACACGGCCGACTATCAGCGCGCCATCCCCTATCTGCGCCGCGTGATACGCCACGAGATGCGCCGCAAGCAGCGAGCCCGCGAGTGGTATCTGCTGGGGCAGCTCTATGCCGCCGTGGGCAAGCCCGACTCTGCCTACCACGCCTTCCGCCGCGTGGTGCGCCTCAACCCGCCCTACCAGTTGGAGTTCAACGCCCGCATCGCCCAGACCGAGGTAATGGCCAAGGGCCAGTCGCGCCGCATGATAAGCCGTCTGCGCCGTATGGCTGCATCGGACAACAACAAGGAATATCTCGACCAGGTATACTATGCCATCGGCAACATCTATCTGGCCGACCGCGACACCGCCCATGCTATCGGAGCCTATGAGAAGGGCGCCAAGGAGTCGGTGCGCAACGGTATAGAGAAGGGCGTGCTGCTGCTGAGTCTGGGCAACCTCTACTGGCAGAAGGAGAAGTTTGGCGACGCCCGCCGCTGCTATGGCGAGGCGATAGGTCTGCTGGACCAGGACCGCCCCGACTACCGCCAGCTCTCCGACCGCTCCAAGATACTCGACGAGCTGGTGCCCCACACCGACGCCGTGGAGCTGCAGGACTCGCTCCAGTCGCTCGCCCGCATGAGCGAGAAAGACCGCAACGCCGCCATAGACCGCGTCATCGACGCACTCAAGAAGAAGGAACGCGAAGAGCGTCGCGCCCAGCAGGAAGCCGACGCCATGCAGCAGCAGAACGAGAACATGGACCGCGACGATATGGGCAACAACCGCAACAACCCCCCGTCGAGACCCAACAACACCGCCACGACAGGCAACGGCCAGTGGTACTTCTACAACCCCATCGCCGTGAGCCAGGGCAAGGCCACCTTCCAGAAGTTGTGGGGCAAGCGAGAGAATGTGGACAACTGGCAGCGCGTCAACAAGACCGTGGTGGCTGGCATGGGGCAGCAGGACGAGCTCACCGACGAGCAGCGCGACTCCATAGCCCGCGAGGAAGCGCTGCAAGACTCGCTAGCATCGACCACCGACAGTCTGCAGAACGACCCGCACAAGCGCGAGTACTACCTCGCCCAGATACCCTTCACTCCCGAGCAGGTGGAGCAGAGCAACGCCCTGATTATGGACGGCCTCTTCCATGCCGGCGTGATATTCAAGGACAAGCTCGACAACCTCAGGCTGAGCGAGAAATACCTGACGCGTCTGGCCAACCAGTATGAGAGCAACGCCAACATGGACGAGGTCTATTACCACCTCTTCCTGCTCTATATGCGCAGCCACCGCGGCGAGACGGCGCGCCACTATCTCGACCTGATGCGCCAGCACTATGCCGAGAGCCAGTGGACCACCATCCTCACCGACCCCTACTTTGAAGCCAACGCCCGCGAGGGCACCCATCTCGAAGACTCGCTCTACGCCGCCACCTACACCGCCTTCAAGGACGACAGGATGGACGACGTGATGCGCAATCTCAAGGTGTCGGAGCAGCGCTTCCCCATGGGCGACAACCGCGACAAGTTCCTCTTTGTGGGTGCACTGACCAAGCTCAACATGGGCCAGCCCGACAGCTGTCTGGCAGACCTCAAGCGCGTGGTCGAGCAATATCCGCAGAGCGAGATAAGCACGCTGGCGGGCATGATAATCAACGGCGTCAACGCGGGTCGCCAGCTGCGTGGCGGCAAGTTTGACATCGGCGACGTGTGGAGCCGCCGCTCGGCACTGCTCGACAGCGAGGGTGGAGACTCGATACCCACGTTTACCAACGAGCGCGACATCGACTTCAAGTTTGTCATCGTCTACCAGCCCGACTCCATCAATGCCAACCAACTGCTGTATGAGCTGGCGCGCTATAACTTCACCAACTACCTGGTGCGCAACTTTGAGATAGGAGTCAACGACGCCCACGGCCTCTGCCACATGGAGGTGAGCGGTTTCCGCAACTACGACGAAGCCCTGCAATATGCGCGGCAGCTCTACGCCCAGCACATTCTGCAACGCCATGCCGGACTGCGCACGATGATAATCAGCGAGGCCAACCTCGAGCTCATCGGCCATCCCTACAGCTACGACGACTATGCGCAGTACTACGACAAGCACTTCGTGCCGCTCAAGGTGAGCACCTTCCGTCTGCTGGCCGAGCCCGCCGAGATAGTGACCCGCCAGGGCGATGAGCCTTCGGTAGAGGATATCGACAATGCCCTGGGCGAGGGTATGGTGATAGACGAGGGCGAGCAGAGGCCTCAACAGCAGGGTGGTACCTACGTACTGCCCGACGAGGGCAAGGAGGGCGCAGCCACCTCGGGCACCATCATCAGCGAGTCGCAGACTGAGGAAACGACCAAGGCAGGCGGAACCATCGTCAGCGCGCCGCAGACCGAGGAAACGCCAAAGGCAAACGGCACCATCGTCAGCGCGCCACAGACTGAGGAAGCGCCCAAGGCCAACGGCACCATCGTCGCGCTGCCCGAAGAGACTCAGAAGGCCAAGGCTGCCAAGCCTGCCACAAAGACCGCCACCCCAGCCGTCAAGCCAGCGGCTACGACAGCCAAGCCGACGGCTCCTGCCACCAAGCCAGCGGCAAAGCCCGCTACGCCCAAGCCCGTAAGCAAGACAGGCTTCTACTTCGGCGACAAAGTCACCAAGGCGCCTGCCGACACCACCAAGACCAAGAAGCCCAAGGCTGCGGCAAAGAAGAAAAAGTTTGACCTCGAAGACGAATACTACGACTTGGAGGGATTTTAACCCATTAACAGAGACAACAATTATGACAAACGGATTATTACTATGGGTCGATGACGAGATAGAACTGCTGCGTGCCCACATCTTGTTTCTTGAGAAGAAAGGCTACGAGGTGGTTACCGTAACCAATGGTACCGATGCCATAGAACAGTGTGCGCAGCGCACCTTCGACCTGGTGCTTCTCGACGAAATGATGCCCGGCCTCACCGGTCTCGAGACACTGCAACGCATCAAGGAGATCAACCCGGCGACTCCCGTGGTGATGGTGACCAAGAGCGAGGAAGAAGACATCATGGACCAGGCTATCGGCTCAAAGATAGCCGACTATCTCATCAAGCCCGTCAACCCCCACCAGATACTCCTCACCCTCAAAAAGAACATACATCGGCGCGAGATAGAGACCGAGGTGACACAGAGCGGTTACCAGCAGAACTACCAGAACCTGATGATGCAGATTATGGACTGCCAGACGCTCGAAGACTGGCAGAACATCTACCGCAAGCTCACCCACTGGGAGCTGGAGCTGAGTAGCACCGACAGCAATATGACCGAGATGCTGCAGATGCAGAAGGAGGAAGCCAATATAGGTTTTGCCAAGTATATACGCAAGAACTATCTGGACTGGGTGAAGCCCGGCAACAGCAACCGTCCGCTGATGAGCAACGACATCATGAGCCGTCGCATCTTCCCCATGCTCGACAGCGGCGAGAAGGTGTTTCTCGTGGTCATCGACAACTTCCGCTACGACCAGTGGCGCATGCTGGCTCAGGAAATCAGCGACCTCTTCGAGATAGACGAAGACATGTATACCAGCATCCTGCCCACAGCCACCCAGTATGCACGCAACGCCATCTTCAGCGGACTCATGCCGACGCAGATAGCACAGATGTTTCCCGAGTTGTGGGTCGATGAAGACGAGGAAGAGGGCAAGAACCTCAACGAGGCGCCGCTCATCCAGACCCAGATAGACCGCTACCGCCGCCACGACACCTTCAGCTATCACAAAATCAACGACAGCGCTGCAGCAGAGAAGTTCCTGGGGCGCCTCAACGAGTATACGGGCAACGACCTCAACGTGGTGGTAATCAACTTTATCGACATGCTCTCGCACGCCCGCACCGAGTCTAAGATGATACGCGAGCTGGCCAACGACGAGTCTGCCTACCGCAACCTCACCCTCGGGTGGTTCCGCCACTCGGTCATCGCCGACCTCTTCAAGGCACTCGCCTCTACTGGATACCGCGTGGTGGTGACCACCGACCACGGCTCCATACGCTGCACCAACCCCATCAAGATAGTAGGCGACCGCAACACCAACACCAATCTGCGCTACAAGTTGGGCAAGAACCTCAGCTACAACGCCAAGGACGTGTTTGTCATTCGCGACCCCAAGCAGGCCCAGCTGCCTATGCCCAATCTGAGCACCAGCTATGTGTTTGCCACCGGCGACAGCTTCTTCGCCTACCCCAACAACTACAATTACTACGTGTCTTATTACAAGAACACGTTCCAGCACGGCGGCATCTCGATGGAAGAGATGCTCATCCCCCTCATCACACTGAAACCCAAGAAAAGATAAAAAGATATGACACAGATCAGAATAGAGTCGCTCGACGCCATACGCGCAGCGGCACAGCAGTTTGTCAACAGCATCGGCGAAGCCCGCGTCATCGCATTCTATGGCGGCATGGGCGCCGGCAAGACCACCTTCATCAAGGCATTGTGCCAGGAACTGGGCGTAGACGACGTCATCACCTCGCCCACCTTCGCCCTCGTCAATGAATACACCGACGGGCATGGCGACCCCATCTACCACTTTGACTTCTACCGCATCCGCCGCATCGAGGAAGTCTATGACATGGGCTACGAAGACTACTTCTACAGCGGCAACCTCTGTCTCCTGGAGTGGCCCGAACTGATAGAAGACATCCTGCCCGATGACACCGTGCGCGTAAAAATCAGCGTCGATGCCGACGGCAGCCGCCTGCTGGAGTTTTAGCTCCACCTTATTTATATATACAGCGAGCCGGATATGCGACAATCGTCAGCATACCCGGCTCGTTGTTTTCGGTCTGTACAGGCTGTTAATCCCCAATAAGCACGTGGGATTAGAGCAGTGCCTTGAACTTCTCTTCGATTACCGCCTTCTTGGCTGCGCCCACGAAGCGGTCTACCAGTTCGCCACCCTTGAAGAAGAGGATGGTAGGTATATTGCGCACGCCATAGTCGGTAGCGATGTCATCGTATTCCTCGATGTCACACTTGCCCACAACAAGACGGCCGTCGTACTCTTCGGCCAACTCAGATACAATGGGAGCCAGCGCGCGGCAAGGTCCGCACCATGTAGCCCACAAATCCACTACCAATGGCAGTTCGCCATTCAGATAGTCCTTAAAATTCTCGTTAGTGATTGTTACTTCCATCTTGATTATTATAAATTCTTCTGCAAAGATAGTGCAAACCGAGCGCAATACAAAATAAATTATATTTATTTTTATTGCCGAGGTGCAGCCTATCTTCACGGCTATGCCGTAAAGTAACGCAAACCGAGCGCAATACAAAATAAATCATATTTATTTTTATTGGCGAAGTGCAGCCTATCTTCACGGCAATGCCGTAAAGTAACGCAAACCGAGCGCAATACATAAGAAAGCATGCTTCTCTGTGGCGTTTCAGGTGTTGGGTGGCATCATTGCCTAACAAAAATGAACGATTTCCGTCAGAAAAGTTTGGCGCTTAGTTTTTTTACTGTATCTTTGCCATGATAAATAACTAAGCCTGTGTCTACAGGCATCCCCCAATCACCGCAGAGAACAACAAGAAAGCAATAATGGCGTTCGACACAGAAATAAAAGAATACGAGGCGGCAAGGCAGCAATACCAGACCTCGATTATCAATCAAATGAATAGAGAAGAGTACATCAAATACAACGAGGTGCTCTTTTCCACTCATTCGTGCGCCATTGAAGGCAACTCTTTCTCCGTAGATGACACCCGAGAGCTGAAGGAGAAAGGATTGGGAATGATTCCTGCGGGAAAGACGCTTTTCGAGGCATTCGAAATGCTTGACCACTTCGAGGCATTCGAGTATATGATGCAAAATACGCAGCATCCTATCGACGAAGAACTGCTCAAGGAAATCAACAGGCGAGTTACCCGTCACACGCTTTCTTATCACGCTCCCGAAGCCGTCGCGGGAGAATACACCACTACGGATATGACGGCTGGCGACACGGTCTTCGGCAACCATAAAGAACTCATCGCAAGAGTGCCAAAGCTATTGGAATCGACAGAGGAAACCATCGTCGCCGCTAATGTACACCCCATGATACTTGCTGCCCGTTTCCATGGTTTCTACGAATATCTCCATCCGTTCCGCGATGGCAATGGGAGAACCGGGCGTCTGGTCAGCAACTACATACTGTTGCGCATGGGGCATCCCCTCCTTATCATCCCGTCAGAGAATCGCAAGGAATACATTGCTGCGCTCCGCATGATTCGTACAGAAGCGACCGATGAACATCTCATTCGTTTCTTTTTCAAGATGGCGACACAGAGGATGGAAGAAGAATTGAAGCAGAAAGAAGCAAACACCAAACGCTTTACGACATTTCTCTTCTAAAACAGCCTGAACGAAGACACGTTGAGGTTTCTACATTGACCGACAAGAAAAGAGTCGGAGTCGAAACCGAATAACATAAATGAAAAAAGCTACGGAAGATGTGTCCGGTTATGACAAATTATTATTACTTTTGTAGATACTATTAGGAATCAACAACTAAAAATAGAATCTATGAAGAAGACTATCGTAGCAATGGCAGCCATGCTCGTCGCAATGGGCATGAGCGCACAGCAGAACATCTCGTATCGTGAGGGCGACATCGTTTCGCCACAGGTAAACGACGACCACACCGTAACCTTCCGCGTGAAAGCGCCCAAGGCCAAGAGTGTGAAGATATTGGCCGACTGGGAGCAGAACAACGGCCAGGCTACAATGAAGAAAGGCAAGGATGGAGTATGGGAGTATACCACTCCGCAGCTCGCATCCGAAATGTTCACCTATCGCTTTGACATCGACGGAGTGCTGGGCATCGACCCTGTAAATCCGTTTACGCGCCGCGATGTGGGCAACATATTCAGCATCTTCTATGTAGGTGGCGGCGCTGCCGACGAATATCTGGTAAAGGATGTGGACCATGGTCAGGTGCGCACGGTATGGTATCACTCCAACACGGCCAACGCCGACCGCCGTATGAATGTGTATCTGCCTGCCGGATATGGCAAGACCGACAAGAAATATCCTGTATTCTATCTTCTCCATGGCAGTGGTGGCGACGAGACAGCATGGCTCGACTTGGGCCACATGGCGCGCATCATGGACAACCTCATTGCCGAAGGTAAGTGTGTGCCGATGATTGTCGTCATGCCCAACGGCAACTTCGGCAAGCAGGCTGCTGCCGGCGAGACGGCAGAGAATCTCGCGTTCAGACCCGTATCGACCCACCTCTTGCCACACTACAAGGACGGACTCTTCGAACTGGCGTTCCCTGAAATCGTAAACTATGTAGATGCCACATTCAACACCATCCCCGACAAGGCACATCGCGCCATTGCCGGACTGTCAATGGGTGGTATGCACACGCTTATGATTACAGCCAACTATCCCGACATGTTCAATTACATCGGCCTCTACTCCGCCGGCGTCGACTTCTCCCATCTTAATATGGAGGAGGTTCCAGCCTATGCCAACCTCGATGCCAAGCTCACCAAGCTGGCACAAGGCAACCCCAAACTCTACTGGATTGCATGCGGCAACGAAGACTGGCTGCTGCCAGCGAACAAGCGGCTCATGGAGCGCATGGACAAAGACGGACTGAAGTACACATTCCACGAGAGTCCGCGCGGCCACCTCTGGTGCAACTGGCGCCAGTACTCGCTCCTGTTCATCCCCCAGCTGTTCAAGTAAAGCATAACGACATCCCCCAGAGAACCATAAAGATACAGCCAGCAATGGCTGTATCTTTGTTTTTTTATTATTGCTGTCCGCTAAACTTGATGGACCAGAAAAAGACTGGGCAAAAATGGTTCAGGAGGCTATACCACCCGGATCCAAAGTCTGTCTGATTAGAGAGGAGCTTACTTTTTGAAAAAACAAGCCCGGAGTCCCAGATTGGAGGACTTCGGGCGGAGTAATTGTGCTATTTTTAGTTTAGAGGGCAGCAATAATTATCAATATGCTTAAGCAAGAAGGAAGATCCTGAAACGCGACAAGGAGCATGATGATTGCCATCTCGTCCGATTGCCAAGTTCCTTTCTAAAAAGGCTTATAAATGACTTCCGAAATTGCGGTTAATAGTTTGATTAGTTACTACCGATGATTCAGATTTAGCCAATCGTTTGAGTTTTGGATTATGTCTAAACTCAAACGATTACACATACTATATAACAACTTAGAGAATTATTCTTCTTTGTTGAACATCATGAATGAAAGCAGCAATGCCATCACTTCCAATGTGGTTTTTGTGTATCACTCTATGACAGTTCGGACATACAGGCAATAAGTTTTCTAATGCACTATCCACCAACTGTTCAAATGTATCTCCTTGATACTGGAAAATAGGTCTCTTATGGTGGATTTCTATACAATCCTTGCCATAAACATCACCATAATATTTGGGGAAATTAAAACCACAACAATCACAAGAGATGATATTGTTACGGGTAAAATGTTCAATCGCTATCTTTCTTAAATGTGAAGACCTTTCTCGCGTCTGAACATTTCTTGTAACAACTCTTCCTTCTGATACAATTTCCTCTATAGGCAGCACGCGCCTATTGCCACTTGAGGCAATGCTTTCAATTGCAGTTTTTACATCTTCGTAGTTGAAATCTTCTTCGAACAAGTAAGATAATGCCTCACTATGAGCGCCGAGATACTCCTTTCCAACAGAAGTGATACAAAAACCACCAGGTACATTAGTTGCATAATTATCACGTTGAAATGTATCATGGCTTTTCAAGTTTCTAACTTTCTGAGAGAAGTAAGTATCTGATCTGCCTGATAATATTTCTGCATCAACACCGGTTGGGTGCAACACTTCGGTCAACCCAGAGATTAAATCACTTGTGGAGACAAAACCATTTACTGATTTTGACATCAAGTATAAAGCTGGCAAAACCAACTGACTTTCCGTTATACGTTTCATACTATCAATAATTTGTTATGAGAAGATGCGTAACTTTCTTGTCGTTTCTATTCATGAAGCTAACAAGATATTCCTTATCGAATGTTCGAATATTTATACCTTTTTTACTGTACAATTCATATATAAAATCGGTATTCTTAATAATCATCATCCACTTGGCTTTGCACTCATTTATCATGAAATTTGCGAGTCTTTCTTGGTCTGCCTTTGTGAATGTATTTTGAGCATAGGTACTGAATTCACTATCGTAAGGAGGATCAAGAAAAACAAAATCATTTTCGTTTGGCTGAACTTCTCTTAGGAATGCTTCAAAATCTAAATTGTAGATATGAGCATTCTCAAAATGATCCTGCAAAAGTCTTGATCGATAATAATTGAGTTTCTTTTTCATCATTTTGCTATTATAGGCTATACCTCCATACGGAACATTGAATTTGCCATTCCTACTATATCTAAACATGCCACTATATGCATAGTTGCGCATGAAAAAGAACAATGCACTATACATATGCGGATTATCTCCGCCAATACTTTTGTCGTTGTACAAGTTGCGATAATTCATATATAGCGCACTCTTGATAGCCGTTTCGATGTTGTCGTTTAAGTCTTTAAGAGGCAAATCCTGCTTTTGCAATTCAAGTTCGCACATGCGCACCATCTTGCGAAATAGGTTTGTTTCAAGTTCCTTGCACATAATACATTGTACTCCACGAAAAGCATTATCTAAAATACTTTCAATTTCATCCTTCTTTCTTGTAATAAAATTTACAATGTATTTTTTAAGGCCTTCCTTGTCTAATTCCCCACTCTTGAAGTTTAAGTAAACATCAACTAGCTTTTTGTTGTTATGGAAAAAATTCTCTGCATTGTTCCATGACGCATCCATAGCTTCTACATATCTGTAAAAATCCTTGTCATTTTCAGATATGTATCGGTAAAGTTGAACCAATTCTTCAGAGAAATCATTAATGAAATACTCTTTTGCATTGATTCCCATGAACACGGATCCTCCTCCTACAAAAGGTTCAAAATATCTTTCAAACTGTGGCAGATTAGGAATAATATACTTCAATTCTTTCTCCTTACCGCCAGGCCACTTAATTATAGGAGATAAGCTCGTTTTCCTATCTATAAACACAGATTGCGTTGTAGATGCTTTGGCTTTGAAAAAACTATCAAGCATAAAAAGCGAAGTATGTACCCCGACTGATGGTTCGTGTACCATGTATGAATCCTCTTCTAAAGAGTAATCCGTGGTGTTTAATTTACTGCCCTTATTGAATGCCATATTTATTCGTTTCTTTGCTGCTTCAAAATATTCATTATTTAATTCAACTCCAATAAAACGCCTTTTCAGTTCTATTGCGGCTACTCCTGTTGATCCCACTCCCATAAACGGGTCAAATACTATATCATTCTCGTTTGTTGCCACCTCTATCATTTTTTTTAATATGGCAAGAGGCTTTTGCGCTGGATGTTTTGGGTTGCTTAGGCGTTCTGGACGCATACATATCGGACTTTCTATGAAGTTATGCATCTCTCTCTGCGATAGGAAATTCCATGTGTGTTTTTTATTCCAGCATACAAATATCATTTCACAACTATTCAGAAAGCCAACCTTAAAAATTTTGGGAGCAGGGTTGGTTTTATGCCAAATCATGAAATTTGTTGTATCAAACTTTTGATCAAGACAATTGTACCAACGTCCAAGTTGATTATATGAAGTGAATATGAACAAATTTCCTGTAGGCTTTAATATACGAATGAATTCATCAGCCCATTCTTCTGGATTGAAATCTACCATATCCCAATCAGCAACATCATTATTCATAGCCGAACGGCCTGGCAATGGTATATTGCCAGTTGAATGTTGACCGAGATTATATGGAGGGTCGGTCAAAATGAAGTCGATAGAATTATCAGGAATACGTTTTATTACATTCTTACTGTCTGCACATAAAACGCACTTCTGCCAATCGGGGTCTTTCATTGTCCTTATTCTTCGTTAAGTAATTATCTATTTGATTAAACTTGAACACAAAGTTATGTAAAAGCAACGAGAATAGCGAATAATTGTCCGTTTTCTATTAATATTTAGTAATTAAACCTGATACCACTCTCCATTAATTAGCGATATTTGCCTTTAGACTTGCAATATTTTCTCTTTTACATCCCATTAATCTATTCCATACATTTCCCTGAATCGAAAATTGTCCTTTAATTACCATGTTATATATGCAGCCTCACACTAACCTTTGAAGATTTAACGATTATCTTGTCCCCCAATTTGCTTCTCACAACAGCAACATTCCACGTTATTGTGGTATATTGGCACATTGCATGCCATCAGCAGATTATCAAGAAGAAGATTAAGATAATTGTTGGCACTTATACTCTTGGCGGCGTGCTGATTGACTTGGGGTATGCCGCAAAAATAACCCCAAATGGTGTATATTCTGCTAAATCTATCAAAAAAACACATATTTAGCTGAATAAAGCGCATTACCAATTATTAATCATATTTTTAAGTTTTACGAGAATGAAATCCTTTTTAGAGCCTCATAAGCCTGGCACACAAAATAAAGGCCCACAGCATGAGTAAACTCAATAAGCTGTAACCATATTAGGCACGAATTTTCCATCTCTACCAGTTGGCGGAATTAATTTAAGTTGACAAATATGAGTAAAAAGTTGTACATGTCGCTGATTTTTAGTAACTTAGTGGTGATCAAAACATTAAGTTCAAATCATCGTATGTACAACCTTTATACAAAATTCGTCAAAATACTTGAGATATGCAAGCAATTCTCTGAAAATCTCGTCAATGAATCTGGTAATGTTCCACGTCGTGGTCCTGTTCCCAAGTTTTCAGATTTGGAAGTGGTGGCGCTATCCCTGACGGCAGAGACCGAGAGCATTGATAGCGAGAAGTGGTTGTTCGACTATAAATTGCAAGAACACAAGGACAGTATTCCCAATCTCATATCAAGGAGACAGTTCAATGACCGCAGGAAGAAAACGTCAGGCCTGTGTGAGGAACTGCGCAAGAGGATTGCCATGGAAATGGATGGCGGAGAGGAACAATTCTTTGTTGACTCCAAGCCGATAGAGGTTTGTAGGGTTGCAAGAGGAAAACGTTGCAAGATGGGGCGTGCCGGCAATTTCTCGCAAGCTCCCGACTTCGGCTTCTGTGCTTCGCAGAACACGTATTATTTTGGTTATAAGTTACACGCTCTCTGTGGGTTAAGTGGAGTTATCCATTCCTATGATCTGTCAAAGGCAAGTGTGGCTGACCTCCATTATATGAAGGATGTAAAACATACTTATCACGACTGTAGCATCTATGGTGACAAAGGGTATATTGGAGCTGACGTACAGCTTGACTTGTTTGAAACCGCACACATAAGACTGGAGTGTCCATATCGGCTCAACCAAAAGGATTGGAAACCGACATTCATTCCGTTTGCAAAGGCAAGAAAGAGGATTGAGACAACATTCTCACAACTTACAGACCAGTTCCTGGTCATCAGGAACTACGCGAAAATAACGAATGGATTGTTTGCCAGAATCATTGGCAAAATTAGTGCACTTACCATTCTGCAATACGTAAACTTCATTAACAACAAGCCAATTGGCAGAATTAAGTATGCACTAAATTAATTCCGCCAACAGGTAATGCCAATAAACTGAAGAGTATTTTCATAAGCAACAATTCTTTTTTATTTACTTCAACTCAAAGGTTGCCATAAGCAGCACCTTATTGCCATCTATGTTTTCTTCATAGAAGAAGCGATAGACGCCAGGATTGTTTGGAAGAATATCGGGAAAAAGATGGGCCGTGATGGTGCCGCTTTGACCATCGCTTAAAACATGACCGATGGCCGTGAACGAGCAATCGGTGGGCACAACAAACCAATTGCCATCCGCTCCTTGGGCCGTGATGCTATAGGCATCGCCATACACAAATTCTTCGCCACTATGGTTGGTAATCGTGAATCTGATCTCCGTGGTGCCCAATGGATAGGAAGGCTTCTCCGCCTTGAGGAAGATGCCTTGGTAGGTGCTCACGCCTTCCCTGTTGTCGATGATAGGGTCCAACTTGCCCTCAAACCTGATGGCGGGCGAGTTGTAAATCAGCCTACGAAACTCCTGCTGCTTCTCCTTCGTGTTCCAACGGAGCGCAACATCAATGGAGTTGGATCCCATTCCAAATCCAACAACATTTCGCAAGGCCGGGGTCTTGTCTTCCGACAGGAACTTCCGCTCAAGTATCCGCATAATGGCGTTCAGTTCCCTATGCGAATATTTACGCGCCGAAGCCTTGCGATAGGTTCTCTTCTTGCTCTTGACAACTCTCTTTTTGCTAATGGTCGCTACCTTCTTTTGTTGAGCGGCAAATGACTGTTTGCAAGCAGCAAAAGCTGTTTGCATTGAAAGGAACATTGTCAATCCTAATATTATTGCATTGAGGAGTTTTGGCTTCAATCTCATAGTTATCAGCAATTAATAATTTAACATGTAGAGAGATATGAACTCTTATAGTATATTTCTTTTCGTATCAGGAAACATATTCAAGTATCAATGTTTCAGTTGCAAAAATACTAAAACATGGCGTATATTCAGCTAAATCTATCAAAAATTTACACATTTAGCTGAATAAAGCGCATTTCCAGGAGAAGTTTGCATAACCACCCTACTCGAATTTAGCAATTACACTGACTTTGAAACTCCGCTACTCCTTAAGCGGCGGCGATGTAAACCGGGAGCGGCGATGGCGGCAATATTGGTGGGGCGCAGCCTATTTCTCTTGCCTTTAGTTGGCTGAGTGGCGGAAAAGTGTTACATTTGCAGACAGTTATGGCAGAACACAACGACTTAGGCAAATGGGGAGAAGAGGTGGCGGCATGCTACCTGGAGAACCATGGATATATCATCAAGGACCGCGACTGGCGACTGGGCAAGCGCGATCTGGACATCGTGGCCATTACCGAGGCGCAGGACCTGCTGGTCATCGTCGAGGTGAAGACGCGCTCGGAGGGCTTGACGATAGACCCTATCCTGGCCGTCGACGAGACCAAGATGCGCAATCTCGCCATTGCCGCCAATGCCTATGTCAAGCAGATGGGCATTGACGCCGATGTGAGGTTTGACATCATCACCGTGGTGGGCATGGACTCGCGCCACTGCGACGTGATACACACTGAGGATGCCTTCAACCCATTGCTGCTGAGTAGATGAGTGATATGAGAGTGATAAGACTGGACACCGTCGATTCGACCAATACCTATCTGCACGCCTATCGGGGCGATGAGGATGTGGTGGTGGTCACAGCACGCCACCAGACCGCCGGACGCGGACAGGGAGGCAACCGATGGGAGGACGCTGAGGGACAGAACCTGCTCTTCTCGATACAGATACGTCCCGTGGAGGTGGCGATAGGCCACCAGTTTGTGCTGGCTATGGCCGAAGCGCTGGCCCTGAAGCGGGCGCTCGATGCCTATGCCGACGGCATGGAGCTGAAGTGGCCCAACGACATCTACCACCGCGACCGCAAGCTCAGCGGAACGCTCATCGAGACGGCGGTAAGCGGCGGCCGACTGAAGCGCATGATACTGGGCACGGGCATCAACGTAAACCAGCGACGCTTCACCAGCGACGTGCCCAACCCCGTGTCACTCAGCCAGATTACGGGCAGCGACGAGAGCATAGACCATCTGCTCGAGCGCATCCTCCAAGCCTTTGGCGACTACTACCGACGGGTGCTGGAGGGCGACTATGCCGGCATAAGCCGCGAGTATCACGAGGCGCTCTACCGCCGCAAGGGTTTCTACCGCTATCGCGACGCCGACGGCGAATTTGACGCCGAGTTGGTGGGCGTGGCCTACGACGGCAGGCTCAGTCTGCGCGACAGCGAGGGCCGACAGCGCAGCTATGCGTTCAAGGAAGTGGAATTTATCATCTGAAAATACAAATAAGACTATGGCAAGATTTAAGAGAATCCTCCTCAAACTCTCGGGCGAGAGCTTGATGGGCAATCAGAATTATGGTATCGACCCTGAGCGACTGGGTGACTATGCCCGCCAAATCAAGGAGATACACGAGATGGGTGTGCAGATAGGTATCGTCATCGGCGGTGGCAACATCTTCCGCGGACTGAGCGGCAGCCAGAAGGGCTTCGACCGCGTCAAGGGCGACCAGATGGGCATGTGTGCCACGGTAATCAACTCGCTGGCGCTGAGTTCGGCTCTCGAGGCCGAGGGCGTAAAGACCAAGGTGCTCACCGCCATACGCATGGAGCCCATCGGCGAGTTCTACAGCAAGTGGAAGGCCATCGAGGCTATGGAAGACGGCCGCGTGTGCATCTTCTCGGGCGGCACGGGCAGCCCCTACTTCACCACCGACACCGGCTCGTCGCTGCGAGGCATAGAGATTGAGGCCGATGTGATGCTCAAGGGCACCCGCGTAGACGGCATCTACACCGCCGACCCCGAGAAGGACCCCACTGCCACCAAGTTTCACGACATCACCTTCGACGAGATTTATACCCGCAACCTGCGCGTGATGGACCTCACCGCCACCACGATGTGCAAGGAGAACAATCTGCCTATCTATGTATTCAACATGGATGTGGTGGGCAACCTCAAGCGCGTGATGGACGGCGAAGAGATAGGCACACTGGTTCACAACTGATAACACCCTTACTACAGATACGAGAAATGGTTCGATAGAGCTTGCATTGAGCTGCTGTCGAACCATTTCTCGTATCTGCAACCACCGCCACGCAGCGGAGGGAGTCGTCAGGTATTGAACTGATAGCTGAAGTGATATTCGTCGAGGAAGTCGAGCAGTTTCCTGGTCACATTGACGCTCTTGGCCGAGCGCATCACTATCTCGCCCCTCTGGTCCATACAGTTGTAGAAGCGTATGAGCAGGGGGGTCTGGCCGAGGTTGTCGTTGAGCTTGGTGGCGAGGTTGTCTTCAAGCTGCTCGTCAAACTTGTCGCAGTCTATGCCTATCGTCATGCTGGTGATGCCGCGGTTCTTGACATCGACGAGGAACTCTACGTTGACGATATTGAGCTGGAACTTGCCCGAACCACGGTAGCGCTCCACGCACTTGGCGGTGATGCGCACGAGATATTCCTTCTTGAGCATGCCGTTCCACTTGGGCCATTCGGCATCAAAGATACTCAACTCGCCAGTGCCGCTGTAATCTTCTATCTGGATGATACCGAAGGGCTTGCCACTGTAGTTGGAGAAGCGCTCGGTCGACTCGGTGATGATTCCGCCGAAGGTTATCTCCTGCAGTTTGCTCAGCGGCTCCATATCGGTGTCGCGACCGCGGATGTCGATACACTGGGTATTGCAGAGGTGCTTGAGCGCCACCTCGTAGTCGTCGAGCGGATGGGCTGAGAGATAGATGCCCACCAGTTCGCGCTCCTTGTTGAGTCGTTCGAGTGTGTTCCACTGCTCTGGCTTGGATGGTTGTGGATGGGCTATCTCTACATCGTCGGCGCCGAAGAGCGAAGTGGCAGCCTCGGCCTTGGACGCCTGGAAGCGCTGTCCATAACGCACGATGGCATCGAGGAACGAGCCCTCCTTGCCACAAGGTGCAAAATACTGCTCACGATAGAGCCCGAAGCTGTCGAAGCCTCCGCTGTAGGCAAGGCTTTCAAAGGCTTTGCGGTTGACATTGCGGAAGTCCACGCGCTCGGCAAAGTCATAGATATCGGCAAAGGGGCCGTTGACCTCGCGCTCGTTGATGATGGCGGTGGCGGCAGCCTCGCCCATACCCTTGATGGCAGCCAGTCCGAAGCGTATCTCGCCATGGTGGTTTACACCGAAGTTCTCGTAACTCTCATTGACATCGGGGCCCAGGGTGGGCACGCCGTAGGTGCGACATTCGTCCATGAGCTTGGTAATCTCCTTGATGTCGCTCTTGCGGCGGGTCATGATGGCAGCCATAAACTCGGCCGGATAGTGAGCCTTCATATAGGCGGTCTGGTAGGCCACCCAGGAGTAGCAGGTGGCATGAGACTTGTTGAAGGCATAGGAAGCAAACTTCTCCCAGTCGCCCCAGATTTTCTCGAGCACCTGGGGGTCGTGGCCGTTGGCCTGTCCCTGCTTGATAAACTTGGGTTTCATGGCGTCTACGATGGCTTTCTTCTTCTTACCCATAGCCTTACGCAGGGCGTCGCTCTCGCCTCGGGTGAAGCTGGCCAGCTGGCGCGACAGGAGCATCACCTGCTCCTGGTAGACGGTGATGCCATAGGTGTCCTTGAGATATTTCTCCATGCAGGGTATGTCGTAGGTCACCAGCGAGGGGTCGTGCTTGCGCTTGATGAAGTCGGGAATGTAGTCCATAGGACCCGGACGATAGAGGGCGTTCATGGCGATGAGGTCCTCGAACACGGTGGGATGGAGCTCACGCAGATACTTCTGCATGCCGGGCGACTCAAACTGGAAGGTACCGATGGTGCGGCCCTCCTGGTAGAGCTTGTAGGTGAGCTCGTCGTCGATGGGTATGGTGTCGATGTCGACATCGATGCCCTTGGTCAGCTTCACGTTCTTTACCGCCTCTTTCAACTCGGAGAGAGTCTTCAGTCCCAGGAAGTCCATCTTGATAAGGCCGGTAGACTCGATGACGTGGCCGTCGTACTGGGTGACAGCCGTCTTGAACTCAGGGAAGTCGGGGTCGTCGGCAGTAGACACGGGTACCCAGTTGCTGATGGGGTCGCGGCAGATGATGAAGCCGCAGGCATGGAGCCCCACACCGCGCACGGTGCCCTCGAGCATCTTGGCATACTTGATGGTGTTGCGCTCCTGGGGATTGGACGACGCCTCGGCATCACGCAGTTCGGGCGTGGCCTTGATGGCATTGGTGAGATTCATCTTCATGCCGTCGGGCAGACGATCAGGGATGGCCTTGCAGAGGGCGTTGGCCTTGTCGAGGGGCAGACGCTCCACGCGCGCCACATCCTTGATGGAGTTCTTGGTGGCCATAGCCTGATAGGTAATGATGTGGGCACAGTTCTCATGGCCGTACTTGTCCATCACCCAGCGCAGCACCTTGCCTCGGCCGTCGTCGTCGAAGTCGGTATCGATATCGGGGAGGTTCACACGGTCGGGGTTGAGGAAACGCTCGAACAGCAGGTCGTACTTGAGCGGATCTATGCGCGTAATGCCCAGACAGTAGGCCACAACCGAACCCGCAGCCGAGCCACGGCCCGGACCTACCCACACGCCGAGGTCGCGACGGGCGGCATTGATGAAGTCTGACACGATAAGGAAGTAACCGGGGAAACCCATGGTCTTCATGACGTGGAGCTCGAAGTTGATATGCTCCTTCACATTGTCGGGCAGCGGGTCGCCATAGAGCTCCTTGGCGCCCTCGTAGGCGAGGTGGGCCAGATAGTCGGCCTCAAACTTGATACGGTATATCTTGTCGTAGCCGCCCAGACGGTCTATCACCTTCTGGGCCTCGTCGGGAGGCAGCGGGTTTTCACCGTTCTCGTCGGAGGTGAACTCGTGGAAGAGCTGCTCCTCGGTGAAGCGGCGGCGCCACTCTTCCTCGGTGCCAAAGTCTTCGGGGATGGGGAAGAAGGGCATGATGGGGCCGTGGTCGATGCTGTATATCTCGACCTTGTCGAGTATCTCGGTGGTGTTGGCAAGCGCCTCGGGCACATCGCTGAAGATGTCGTTCATCTCCTGGCGGGTCTTAAACCACTCCTGCTTGGAGTAGCGCATGCGGTTGGGGTCGTCCAGGTCCTTGCCCGTAGAGATACAGAGCAGATGGTCGTGGGCTTCGGCGGTCTCCTTGTCCTCAAAGTGGCAGTCGTTGGTGCAGACGAGCTTGATGCCATACTCGCGGGCCATCTCGATGAGCACCTTGTTGGCCTTCTGCTGCAGGGGGAAGGCTTCGCGGTTGGCCAGGATGGTGGGGTCGGTCACCTCGTGGCGCTGGAGCTCGAGATAATAGTCGTCGCCAAACACGCGATGATACCACTCACACGCCTCGCGGGCTCCCTCGATGTCGCCATGCAGAATCTTGGAGGGTACCTCGCCGGCGATACATGCCGAGCAGACGATGAGGTCTTCGTGGTAGCGCTCGAGATCGGCGCGGTCGGTACGCGGACGATAGTAGTAGCCATCTGTCCACGCATTGGAGACGAGCTTGATGAGATTCTTGTAACCATTATAGTTCTTGGCAAGCACGATGAGGTGGTAACCGCTGTTGTCGCCCATCTCCTTGACCTTGTCTTCCTTGCGGCGGCGCGCCACATACATCTCACAACCCAGGATGGGCTTGAAAGGCTCGAGCCCCTCCTCCTTGCGCTTCTTGTTGACTCCGGCGCAGTAGTCGGCCAGTTCCTTGATGCCATACATCACGCCGTGGTCGGTGACCGCCATACCGCGCATGCCGTCGGCAATGGCCTTGTCGACCAGGTGGGGTATCTTGGACTGACCGTCGAGTATAGAGTAGTGGGTGTGTACGTGCAGGTGTATAAAATCTTCCATAATGGTGGCGAAAATTGTGTTTGGGGTTTCAAAGTTACATACATTTGCCGACATCCACAAAAAAAACGCGGCCAATATTTGCGACATCACATTAATTAATGTATCTTTGCATAGAATATAGAGTAACCTTATGGGCAATAGAATTAAAAAACTAAAAAAGATACGTATCCACCGCGAGGGCACAGACACCATCATCTATGGTTTCATTTTCATTGCCGCCGTCGCGCTGATATTGCACCGTTCGTTTGAGACCAAGATTCCCTTCTGGTCGTTCCTTGTCATTTTCGGCTCCATATATGCCATCATCCTCAACTTCTTCAGATGTCCTATACGCTACTTCGGCAGCGAAGACACCGAGCGGCTGGTCGTTGCGCCCGCCGACGGCAAGATAGTAGTAATCGAAGAGGTAGAGGAGAACGAGTACTTCCATGAGCGCCGCCTCATGGTATCAATCTTCATGAGCCTCTTCAACGTGCATGCCAACTGGTTCCCCGTAGACGGCAAGGTGAAGTTTGTAAACCACCGCAACGGCAACTTCCACAAGGCATGGCTGCCCAAGGCAAGCGAGGAGAACGAGCACGCCGACATCATGATTACCACGCCCGAGGGTACCGACATCCTCTGCCGACAGATAGCCGGCGCCGTGGCACGCCGCATCGTGACCTACGCCAAGCCCGGAGAGGAATGCTTCATCGACGAACATCTGGGCTTCATCAAGTTCGGTTCGCGCGTAGACGTATATCTGCCCATAGGCACCGAGGTGTGTGTCAAGATGGGACAGACCACCACGGGCGACCAGACAGTGATAGCCAAACTAAAGGACTGATACAACCATGTTACAGACCATCAAGAAAATTATCCCCAACACACTGACATCCTGCAATCTCATTGCAGGATGTATTGCTACATTCCATGCCTTCACAGGCAATGTAGACATCGCACTCCTGTGGATTGTCATAGGCGCAGCCTTCGACTTCTTCGACGGCATGAGCGCCCGACTGCTCCACGTATCGTCGCCCATAGGCAAGGAGCTTGACTCGCTGGCCGACGACATCACCTTCGGACTGGCACCCGCAGCCATCGTGGGCTTCGAGCTCACCATGGTACACTACCCCGCCATCCTCATGCCCGTGAGCGATTACATCCCCTTCGCAGCCTTTGTCATGGCAGCCTTCTCAGCACTGCGTCTGGCCAAGTTCAATCTCGACGAGCGCCAGTCCATGGGCTTCATCGGACTACCCACCCCCGCCAACGCCCTCTTCTGGGGCTCGTTCATCCTCGGATGGCGCGACCAGCTGGAGAGCTCGCCCTGGGCGCTCCCCCTGCTGCTGGTGCTGATACTGCTGAGCTGCTATCTGCTCATAGCCGAGATACCCATGTTTGCACTCAAGTTCAAGCACTGGGGATGGGCCGAAAACCAGCTGAAGTACATCTTCATCCTCTGTTGCATTCCCATCCTGCTCGTGTGTGGAGTAGCTGGCATATCGCTCATCATCGTGTGGTACATACTGGTCTCGGTGTACAAGAATTTCACTGACAAACTCAAGCAGCAATGATACTCTTCAAGCTCATAGCCTTCATCTTCATCGTAGGCATCGTAGGCATCATAGCCATCATCGTGATGGGCGTAGGTCTGTGGGTGCGCGTAAGAAGCGCCATAGACCAGCTACGTGGCGGAAACGCCCAGCGCACCAACCGCAAGACCGACAACGGCAGAGGCGACGGCGTGATAGACCAGCGCACACCGGAGCAGTCAAACCAGAAGATATTCGGTAGCGACGAAGGCGAATATGTAGACTATGTGGACGAAGACGACGACAAGGCCCAATAGCCACACCGCCAAAGACAAGCCGACAGCAGCCCACATACCGCCCCACCAATAAGCCAAACGAGCACGACCCAAAAGGCCGTGCTCGTTTGGCGTTATGCCACATTCCGAAAAGGACAACATACATTCTTCGGAGTATCTGACAGCGGTTTCTCACGAGCCTCGATATTGAAACACAGCCAGGGGGTGGGCAGGGAAGCCACCCCCAATGCGCTCACATCTCAAATGACGACAAGACTGGCATACGCGGTGAGACTGAACCATATAACCGGTGGTTTACCGACTTGTCTTTTTGCCACAAACCGTAAAGTTCCAACGGCTCTTGTACCTGTCAACCTTATCGACTGTTACCCGAGTGTCAGGCTCATTGAGAGTGATGCCACGCTCGCCTATCCTCACAACGAACGGATTAGGAGCGGTGGGGCTAAAAGCATCGACTGCGTCATCCCATATCTCGTTGACACACTTTACGGGACCCACAGTAGCAGCATGGGTAATGCTATCCTCGACAGAACGTATCAGGATGCCACCCCCAAACCCTTCTGCCGAACTGCTGTTGAAGGTGAGGTCTACGCCATAATCATGGAAAAACCAGCAGCCCGCAGCAGCATTACGCTTATAAGTGATAAGACTCTTGCTACTACCCGCCCTCAAATCATCATAAAGAGGATTGTAATAGTAAAACTCTATTTCATTCAGCAGATACAGCCTATCGCCCGACTTGATGCCATAGTTGTCCATAATGTATCTCGCTATGATTGGGAAACGGGCATCTATCTCCTCTTTGGTGGTCTGCCGAGTCACAGACTCCAACATTAGTTTAAGTTCTTTCATATTATCGTTTATTCTAATGGTTAATACATTCAAGTTGTTGGGATTCTCCGTTTTCAACACCACCGCTCACACTGGGCGCACCTACTTTACTACGGTCACAGACTGTCCATGTACAGCAATTCAACGCACCTCCATTGGCGAGGACGAAATCTCGCATCTGCACCTGATGGATGTGGTCGCGATACTTGGGGTAAAGCTGGTTGTATTGGGCCACAGCCTGAGCATCCGTGATGGCATCCCCAATACCGGGAATTATGATGAAATCTTTGGTTTGCAGAGAATTGATATAAGCCCAGCTCAACTCGTCATAACTGTCCAGATGAAGCTCTACGACCTCAAAATGCCGGGAGAGAGCCATATACATGGCATCTGCAATATCATCGTCGTAGAGTTCGAGGTTAACCAGTACTTTGGGTTTTCCTTCACCATTGATACCGACATACCTCACAATGCCATCAGTATGACCGAAGACGTCTTCTTTATCCCAAGGCAGCCATACTATATTCAGCCGCGGCTCTTGGAAAGCATTGACGATTATCGATTCTATCTGGCTTCGCTCCAACTTGGCGTTCTCGACAAGCACCTTTTCTGTCATTACCACATAATGCACTTCCCCATTGTTATCCAATCCTTTGCAGAAGACCATATTGCCACCGTCTACAACGAGAGGGATGTCGATGAAAGTATAATCACGGACAAAAGGATTCTTGGCAATAACGGCATCGACATTGGTAATATACCTCTTCTCGGCCTGAAGGTAGTCTGGGGTGTAGATGAATTTGACGAAGAGTCCTTCTTCCACTTGCACAGGCATATAGTCTCTGACCCAATAGTCTTGGGTATGGCAGAGAGCCCCATAGCCACTATGGTACTTACATAAGATTTCGCCAAGTTTTTCATACAACTTGGGATAATCTATGGCAAATAGGTTAGAAAAGACAACCTTTTCTTTTTCATTTTCTGTAATTATCATAATGATGTATCTACGAGTTGCTATGCAAAGGTAAGGCATGACAGAGCTTCCAACCAAGAATAACAAGTTAAAAGTTGTTAGAACTTTCGGAAAGGTTATTTATTGAATTTCCACAGATTATATATAAATTACATCTAATGAAAAACAAAAGAAACAAGCACTTGGATAGCAAGGTATAAGGTGTACAGCGACACTATCCAACCATCGCGAATGTTCTCGAATGGCACAATCATTTACGTTTACAGATATGGGTGTTTGCGTCAATGGCAATCGGCCACTATGGCAGGAACATTATGACAACAAAACCCATACAGATATCACAGACAACCACTGACAAAAATGGCAATACCAACCTTCATCCCCACGCAGACGCCGTCTGTCGCCACTGAGATGCATGTTGGCAGCTCGTATCAATTGACACGTGGGCTCGTGACATACGATACGGAAGCACGTGGCAATAGGTACGAGGGCTCGTTCCTTCCGTTACGAGCCGACGACGGGCTGCTACGAGGGGACAAAGGCAATGGCGGAGAGGGGAAACGCAATCTCCCTTTCTGCAGCGACCGCCAGGGGCAGAAGGGGGGAATGGATAAAGGTGATGGGGTTAATGCATGTACTGATGGGCGGGGCACAGGCCGTAGACGAAAGGCTTGCCTTTATGCGCCTGGTAATCGCACATGATGCAAGTGGAGTCGGTGCAGTGTGGGGCTTTGTAGTAGCCATGGCCAAACTCGTGGACTATGACGGCAAGGAAGTTGTCGCCCTTGGCACGATAGTCTGACACGATGGTCTTGAAGTGGCCACGGGTGGTAAGGCCCATAATGCCGTAGTTCTTGGTGTTGTGGATGTTGAAGGAGATGTCTTTGTGGGTGAGTCCTATAACAAAAGCGTCGGGACCGGCAACGGTGAGGTCGCAAAGCAAGGCACTGGCGAGATAGCGCTGGCGTGGCTTGTAATAGGCGTGGGGCGGCTGGGGGCGGCTGGGCAGCACCTCGACATGCGACCAGTCGCCGCGATAGACTCTGCCAAGTGCCTGGGTGATGGAGGCTCGCAGCGCCTCTGCCTCGCGTTGAGGAAAATCTTCATAGGGCTGCAGGTAGATGGTAAAGGGCTTTTTGTCGGCAGGGAGCGAAGGCTCGGAGGCAGACCGGCGCCTGGTGCACGCTGCGCAGCACAGGGCGAGGAAGACAAGAAATAGGTAACGCCTCATAGGAAACCAAATGAATAGTGGCGTCAGCCCGTGCGACTGTGACGAAGCGGGCGCGGTCATCGTTTGGACTTAAAGAAATCTTGCATCAGCTGCCGACACTCATCTTCCATCACTCCGGCAGTGACGCGGGTCTTGGGATGGAAGGCATGGGGAGCATAGAGGGCATAGCCGCGCTTGGCATCGGGGGCGCCATAGACGACTCGGTCTATCTGGGACCAGCCGAGGGCTCCAGCGCACATCACGCAAGGTTCGACGGTGACATAGAGGGTGCAGCCCTTGAGATATTTTCCACCGAGAAGGTTGGCGGCAGAGGTGATGGCCTGCATCTCGGCATGGGCGGTGACATCGTTGAGGGCTTCGGTGAGGTTGGAGGCGCGGGCGATGATGCGGTCGCCACACACGATGACAGCTCCGATGGGTATCTCGTCGGCATCGAGGGCTATGCGGGCCTGCTCGAGGGCCTTTGACATATAGAAGAGGTCTTTCTTCTGCTGTTCTTCTGCACTCATTGGGGATAGGAATGGGATAAAGGGGATAAAGAAACGGGTAAAAAAAGAGAGCGGGAATAGTGTGAACTTATTCCCGCTCTGCTATTATGGTTGAATTGTTGTCTTACTCCTTGATACCGAGAGCGGCCTTGGCGGCAGCATTCTCCGGGTCGAGCTCGAGCACCTTGTGCCAGTAGTCGGCTGCCTTGTCGTTCTCTTTGGCGAGAGTGTAATAGTAGCCAAGGTATCTGTAAGCCTCGAGGAGGTTGGCCTTGTCGTGGTCATCCATGGTCTCGTGACCCTTGATAATCTCTACGAGCTTCTCGTAGTGGGGCTTGGCAGCACCGGTCTTGGTCTCGGGGTCGAGCTGGAAGCCGATGTGAGCACGCTGGAGAGTAGCGTAGTCAGCAAAGGTTGAGAACTGCTCGGCGATGGTAGCATATACCTTGTCGGCCTCGAGCAGATACTTCTCCATTTCGGCTCCCTCTACCTTGGCAGCCTGGTTTTTGTAGAGAGCAGCGAGCTGACCATACATAGAAGCGGTGCGCTTGGAAGAGATTTCGATGTACTTGTTGAAGTTTTCAACAGCCTTGTCGATGTCGCCCTTCTGGCCATAAACCTCGGCGAGGTCTCTGTAAACAGAAATCTGCAGGTCCTTGTCCTCGGGAGCCACCTCTGCAGCCTTGATGTACTGCTCGATAGCGCTGTCAAGCTCCTTGTTACCCTTAAGCGCAGTAGCGTAATAGAGGTGGTCGTTGCCAGAAATCTTGGCACCCTCGCAAGCGAAGAGAGCCTTGCCGGCAGCCACTGCCTCGGGGAATTTCTTCAACTCGGTGTTGTTGAACATGCACAGACGGTTGAGGGCAGAGTTGGAAGGGAATTTGCCAGCACCCATCTGGGCTATCTCAAGACTCTTCTCGTACTTGCCGAGCAGGAAGCAGTCGGTGGCATAGGCTGCCAGCTGATAGTCTTCCATCTGGCTGCGGTCAACCTTGTCATAATACTCGACAGCTTTCTCGAGGCGACCAGCCTTGTCGAAAATCTCGGCAGAAATGATGTCAACGGGATAGTCGGGGCGAACCTTGCGGAGTTCCTCGAGTTTCATCACAGCCATAGTGGGGTTGGCCTTGCTGTTGACCTGGGCATAACGACGGTAGCCCTCAATGTTCTGGGGGTCCATCATAGTGGCCTGCTCAAACCAAGCGGATGCGCTACCACCATTGTCCTTGGCAACTTCGATATCGCCCATGAGCACGTAGCCAGGACCATACTTGCTGTTGACCTTCAAGGCATTCTCGGCCAAAGCCACGGCATTGGCGGTATCCTTGACATCAAGATAAGCGCGGCCGAGGGCTGTCAGTGCCTCAGCGTTCTTCTTGTAGTTCTTGCGGAAAGCCTTAATCTCATCCTTGATAGCAGCAGGATTGGACTTGTTTTCCTTAACCAGTTTACTAATGTTCTCGATGTCACTCTTCATATCCTGTGACATTGCGGGAGCGCTGAAACCCATCAGCAGAGCTCCGATAAAGAAATATTTAATCGACTTCATAATTCTAAGTTTTAGGGTTACTTAATTATAGGACGTTTTACCAATTCTCAATGTTACGGCTATTTGGTTATATTAACATCACGAATGGTAATATTACCCTGAACAGGGAGCAGGCCGGACTTGAAAATGATGAGCTGACCCTTGGGGGAGTGCATGAAGTTGGCAAAGCCCCACGGCAGACCGCGCAACGGGTCGTTGAGAAGCGCATAGATGGTGCGCGAAAGGGGATAGTTGCCATTATAAATATAGTATTGATAGGGCTTCCAGCTGTTCTCGGGCGTAGCCTTGTCAAGCCGGGAAACCGACATCGTACGGATATTCTTCTTGAATGTGAGGTTGGTGGTGTCGCGCTTGTCATTGAGCCAGTTGCTGCCGATAATGCCAATGGCATTGACATTCTCTTCAACATACTTGATGACGTCGGCGGTGTTGTTGGTGGCTGCCATATTGGGGTTGGTAATGGGCTTGCCGCCAAGGATACTGTCTTCCACAAAGTGGACGGTACTGGATTTCTTATTGTCAAAGACTATGAGCACCTCGCCTTTGTCTGACTTGGGATTGAGTTGCTTCCACTGGGTAATCTTACCCGACATGATGGCAGCAAAATCCTTGACAGATATACAGGTGTCATTGTTGGCCTTGTTGACAATAAGCGCCAAGCCATCGTAAGCGATAGGTATGGCACGGGGATTGAAACTCTTGTCACGCAAGCTCTGACGCTCCATATCCCTATAATCGCGGGCTGTCACGGCAAGACAAATCTTTCCTTGCAGCAACATCGTGATAGCGTCTGACTCGTTGGTGTAGATAGGCTTGAGCGTAGCCTGGGGGTAAGTGAATTGGAAGAGCTCAACTTCCTCATCAATAATGGGGCTAAAACTTTCGTCAGAGGCGAAACTGGCCACCCCTGACGAATATGTATCTGTTCGTCCGCTTTTGTTTTTCTTACCGGAGCAAGAAAGACAAAAGCAGGCGAAAAGTGTTAATCCTACAATACTGTAGAATACGGTCTTCTTCATTATTCAAACGTTTACTATTGCAATCTGAACAATACAGGAACGCGGTAGTTCACACGAACGGTAATACCATTCTGCTTACCAGGAGTCCAACGTGGCATTGACTTAACCACGCGTACGGCTTCCTTGTCGAGTGATGGGTCTACACCTCTCAAAACGTGTACGTCTGAGATAGAACCATCCTTCTCAACCACGAACTGTACAGTTACACGGCCCTGAACACCATTCTCCTGGGCTACAACGGGATACTTAGTATTCTCAGAGAGATACTTCATAAGCGCCGCAGGACCACCGGGGAACAAAGGCTGCTGCTCTACGATATCGAATACCTTGTTTTCCTCCTCATGCTTAGGTGGCTCGGGCTCGGCAATAACTTCCTTGGCCTTGAGAATCTCACCATTGGCATCATCGTTACCCTTTACATCAAAGGTACCGATGGCGGTCTTGGTACTCATCAATTCGTCCTGAGTCTTAAGCTCTTCATCGGGCTTCACCTCTTCATCCTTCTTGATGACAGGAGCGGTAAACTTGATAGAGCTCTTTACGCGCTCTACAACACGCTCGGGTTCAACCTCGACTTTCTTCTGCTTAACCTCAGCCTTCTTCTTGGGCTGGTCATAGTTAGTAAGCTCAGCCACCTGGGTCATTGCGACCTTGGCACGCTGCTCGTCTACAAAATTCTTGACTGTGAGAATGATAAAGGCAACAATCAACAGTATTACAACTGCAACCATAGCGAGGATGTTACGCTTGGTAGTGCTCTTACGGAGTCTATAGGCACCGTAGGCCTTATTGCGCCCTTCAAATACCAAATCAACCCAGTCTGAAGAAATCAAATCAATTTTTGACATAGTCTTCTTAATTTTAATAATTCAACAATAACGACTACTTAACGCCTGCCTTATCAAGCAGCTTTTGGTCGTCTGGGTTAACTTTATCAATCACATACTTACCGATGCTGCACAACTGCATTTCATCGAGAGCATCTATCAAGTTCTTGTAGCTGGCCTTGTCAGTAGCCTTGATGATGATGGTCATGGTCGAAATCTTCTGGCCATTACCGAGGTCACCGGCCTTAATCTTAGACAGCTCGCTGTTGTAGAGCGTGTCGGGGAAGTTGGGCTCGTTGAGCTTCTTTTCATCAAGTTTAGCCTTGGCCAACATCACTTGCTGTACAGGCTGAGTGCCATCTTCAGTAACGTGGGTAATGAGCACCTTACGAATACCGTCCTTACCCCAAGTTGTCTTCTTCAGGCAGGTAGGGTCATCGTATTTGGGCAAACCAGCGATGTAGTAAATCTGGTCATCGGCACCTACATATATTGTAATGGTGTAAGAAGCCTTGGTCACAGACTTGTCTTCATCTTTCGTGTTCTTGTCATTACTTGGCATACTCAATTCCATAGTCTGAGGTTTGGCCAAAGACGTACAGAGCATAAAGAACGTGATAAGAAGCATCATCATATCCACCATAGGCGTAAAGTCTACGCGGACATTCATTTTCTTTTGTTTACTTGCTTTCTGCTTTGCCATTCTTTAGTCCTCCTCTTTCTTTAAAGAAGTGATAAGATAATAGCGGTTCTGGTTCATATCCTGAAGCTCAGACATTACAGTCTTCACTGTCTTGTAAGGAGTGTCAGAGTCTGCCTTGATGGCAATCTTCATATCCTCATTGACTAAGACAGCTTCAGCAACCCACAACTGGAACTCGCTCATACCCTTCTTGCCATCGCCATTGTCGATACTGTCGGTAGGAATACCTTCTTTCTGTATGGCGTCAGCCATCTGGTCTTCGGGAAGACTCAGATATGCGGGCAATTTTTCTACGCTCACACCAAGCATTGAATGCTTCTTGAGAGCTTCACGCTGTGCTCCATTCAAAGTCACACCAAATCGGCTGGTCATGGCATCAACAACACTAACGAGGTCGTTGGCATTTTCGATGCTCATGAATACCTTGCCATCCTTGGCTACACTGATGGTCAGCACGTCCTTCTCGGGCACTTTAATCTCCGAAACCGATCCAGGGGTGTTCACCTTTACTGGCTCATTCTTCACGAATGTTGATGTCAACATGAAGAATGTCAGCAGGAGCACCATGACATCGGACATAGGAGTCATGTCGATCCAGACATCTTTCTTCTCAATTTTTACTTTACCCATAGCGATAAATTTTTAAAGGGTTAGCAAAAATTAAGCTTCTTCTCCGTGGTTGGCTTCGTATGTCTGAGCAATAGTGTAACCAACTTCATCAAGAGCGTAAGTCAGCTTATCAATCTTGTTTGTGAAGAAGTTGTAGATAACAACGGCGAACCAAGATGTCAAGATACCTGATGCGGTATTAACCAAGGCCTCAGAAATACCAGTAGAAAGTGCCTGTGAGTCAGCACCACCACCTGCTGCCAGAGCGGCGAATGAACGGATCATACCAACAACGGTACCGAACAGAGCGGTAAGAGTACCGAGAGTAACGATAGTTGCTACGATGGGGAGGTTCATCTGGAGAGTAGGCATCTCAAGCTGAGTTGCTTCCTCGTGAGCCTGCTGAATCTTAGCGATCTTCTGGCTCTTCTTAACGCCAGTAGTCTTCTCCATCTCCTCATAAGTATTCAGAGAAGCGTTAACTACGTTAGCTACAGTACCCTGCATCTTGTCGCAGAGCTGGTGAGCCTTAGCGAAATCGCCAGCCTTGATAGCTACCTTAACCTCAGCAGTGAACTTAGCGAGAGACATCTTACCGAAAGCAGAGCGGAGGGCGAAGAAACGCTCAACACCGAGTGCGATAACGGTGAACAACAAAGTGAAGATTACAGGTACTACGATACCACCTTTGTAGATTGTACCGAGCAGGTTAGCGGGCTCACCGCTGTTGTCTCCACCATGGAAGTTAGCTCCGTTACCGAGGAATCCCTCGTAGAAAGCTACGGCCAGACCGAAACAAACAACGATGATCCAAATTGCATCTCTAACTCCCTGAAAGCCCTTCTTGGGGGCTGCTTTTTTTGTAGTTGCCATAATGTTACAATTAATTTTTGGTTATTAATAAAATGTTATAAGTTAATCTATTTCTTCTTGTTTTCTTTCCCTTGTTTTGCACAATTGAACTGATTGTATCTTTTGACAAGCAAAGATAGCAAATTAATATATATCCGCCACTTAATTAAGAAGTTTTAACAAGATATTTGTGACTTTTTTAGATGGCGTATATCATTTGAGTTTGCCAAGCGCAGCCTTAATGCGTCCCATGGCCGTGCGAATATTTTCATCGCTGGTGGCGTAACTCATTCTGAAGCAATCGGAATCACCGAAAGCATCGCCACCGACAGTAGCTACATGGGCTTCTTCGAGCAGATACATGGCCAGGTCGGTAGAACTGTTGATGACGCGCGTGCCGTCGCTCTTTCCGAAGAAGCTGCTGCACTTGGGGAAGAGGTAGAAAGCGCCTTGCGGACAGTTGACCTCGAGGCCAGGGATATCTTTGGCCAGGTCGACGATAAGGTTGCGACGACGCTCAAACGCCTTCCGCATTTCCTCTACGCAACTCTGAGGCGAATCATAGGCAGCTTCAGCCGCTTTCTGGCTTACCGAACATGGGCCGCTGGTGTATTGGCCCTGCAACTTGTTGCATCCCTTGACTATCCATTCGGGGGCAGCGATGTAACCGATACGCCAGCCGGTCATGGCATAGGCTTTGGACACGCCGTTGACGATGATGCAACGCTCCTGCATGCCTTCAAACTGAGCAATGCTCTCATGATGTCCGGTATAGTTGATATGCTCGTAGATTTCATCAGCCAGAACATAGACGCCGTCGTGGCGCAGTATCACTTCTGCCAATTCCCGCAGTTCTTCACGCGAATAGACGCTTCCTGTAGGATTGCTTGGCGAGCAGAGTATGAGCAGGCGGGTCTTGGGAGTGATGGCCTGCTCGAGTTGCTGGGCAGTCATTTTGAAGTCCTGTTCAAATCCAGTGTTCACGATGACCGGTTCGCCGTCGGCCATCTTGACCATCTGCGGATAACTTACCCAGTAGGGAGCCGGGATGATGACCTCGTCTCCCTTGTTGACGAGCGCCATGACCGTATTGCACACACCCTGCTTGGCGCCGTTTGACACCGATATCTGGGCAGGCGTGTAGTCAAGTCCGTTCTCGCGCTTGAGCTTTCGCACAATGGCTTCCCTGAGCGAGGCATAGCCCGCCACAGGCGAATAGCGCGAATAGTTGTCATCGATAGCCTTCTTGGCAGCTTCCTTGATGTGGTCGGGAGTGTTAAAGTCTGGTTCTCCGACACTGAGATTGATGACATCAATGCCTTGGGCCTTCATCTCGCTACTTTTCTGCGACATCGCCAGCGTAGCCGATGGAGCCAGGCGATTGATACAATCTGACAAATTAATCATAATATACTTTTTAACGTTCTTATATAGGCTGTTCTATATTATTGCAAACAACCCGGCCGCGGCCTACCCTATCCCATCTACGGTGATTTAACCTATATTATTTGAGATGCAGGGTGTGACCCATGCGGTCGCGCTTGGTCTTGAGATAACGCTCGTTGTAAATATTGGGGGTAATCTCGATGGGCACATTCTCCACGATTTCGAGTCCGTAGGCCTCCAGACCCACACGCTTCACGGGATTGTTGGTGAGCAGACGCATCTTGTGGACATTGAGATGACGCAGCATCTGCGCGCCGCAACCATAGTCGCGCTCGTCGGGCTTGAAACCGAGATGCACATTGGCATCCACCGTGTCATACCCCTCCTCCTGCAGTTTGTAGGCAGCTATCTTATTCATCAGTCCGATACCGCGACCTTCCTGCTGCATGTAGATGAGCACGCCTTTACCTTCACGATCTATCATCTGCATGGCCTTGTGCAGCTGTTCGCCGCAGTCGCAGCGCTTGCTGCCCAGGATATCGCCGGTGGCGCACGATGAGTGCACTCTCACCAGTATGGGCTCGTCCGGACGCCACTCTCCCTTGACGAGAGCCATGTGTTCCAGACCGTTACTCTGCTGACGGAAGGGGATGAGTTTGAAGTCGCCATACTCGGTAGGCATCTCCACCTCGTCGCCCACCTCGATAATCGACTCCTTGGTGAGTCTGTAGGCGATAAGGTCCTTGATAGACACGATGCGCATGCCCCACTCTTCTGCCATCTTGCACAACTCGGGCATGCGAGCCATCGTTCCGTCTTCGTTCATGATTTCCATGAGTGCGCCGGCGGGATAGAGACCTGCCAGTTTGCACAAATCGATGGCCGCTTCGGTATGGCCACTACGGCGCAGCACGCCGTTGTCCTGGGCGTAGAGGGGATTGATATGGCCGGGACGGCCAAAGGTCTGCGGAGTCGATGCGGGGTCAGCCAGAGCCTGTATGGTGGCGGCTCGATCATGTGCCGACACGCCTGTGCTACAGCCCTCCAGCTTGTCTATCGTTACCGTAAACGGCGTGCCAAGCATCGAGGTATTGTCAGAGACCTGATGGGGCAGGTCCAGTTCTTCACAACGGCTGATGGTGATGGGGGCACAGAGCACGCCGCGGGCATGCTTGAGCATGAAGTTCACCTTCTCGGGTGTTATCTTTTCGGCGGCGATAATCAGGTCGCCTTCATTCTCGCGGTCTTCATCGTCGACCACAATCACAAATTTACCTTCGGCAAAGTCCTTGACGGCTGCCTCTATATTATCTATGTTGAAATCAGTCATAATCTTGGTTCTTGTCTGAGTGATTACACCTTATTATATATATTATACTATCTTCTCTATTCTCGATATGATGTTGGCATTGGCCTGCTGGATGTCGCGCAGATCATTGAACAGACGGATGCGGAACTGCCACATGCGAATGTACAGAAACAGGCCCAGGGGCAGACACAGCGCAGCCAGAATGTTGAGCCATCGGCGCTCGAAGGGGCGCGTATGGGCCTTGGTGGCGATGTAGGGATAGAAGTTCATCTCGTTGATGATTACCACATCGCGCGTGTTGGACAGGTCTTCGATTACCTCTTCCAGTCGGGCATTGATTTTCTCTATGGCGTGGTCGGGCGAGTACTTGAAGAACACCTTTATCACGTTGGGCGCCGAGCGCAGACGGTGACGACGCGAGTATTCCAGTATCTCCCGGCTTATCTGCGCCAGTTTCTCGGCATCGCCGCGATAGTCGGGCTCGTCTACGATAACCTCCTTCATGGGCACATGGCGCTTCAGGCGCAGACCCAGCACGCGCATGGCCAGACTGCGCCACAGGTCGAGGTTGAACACCATTGAGTCGTGCGAAGCCTTGTAGGTGACAAATGCCGCCGTGGGGATGAGCACCACCGGCGCAAGTGCCGTGCCATACCATATTGACCATATTCCCGAACGTGCCATCTTATATCCCGTGCTGTCCAGGATGTAGTAGATGATATACACAAACACCGACACGATGATGGGGATACCCAGACCACCCTTGCGGATGATGGTGCCGAGCGGCGCACCGATGAAGAAGAATATCAGACACGACAGGGCGAGGGCAAACTTCTTGATAGACTCGAGCTTGTGCTCGCGTATCAGTCGGTCACCGTCATTGGTTATCAGTTTCTTGAAGTCCAAGTCCACCTTGGCGCTCTGCACATCAGAGAGAGCGCTGTTCACCATATTCTTGCGAGCGTCGGGCGAGAGTTTGGCACACACGGAGTCAAAGTCCACCGACTGGCTCTTGATAATCTTTGCCACAGCCAGCCGCTGGTGGGGTGTGATGCTGTCCTGGCGGTAGTAGGTCATGCGGGCATAGTCCATATAGTCGGCGCCCACACTGTCGTAGTGCAGCGTGAGCGAGTCCTTGCCGCGCTGAAGCTCGGCCAGACTCTTGCCCTTGGCATTGTTGGACAGACTGGAGGCATCCATCAGACTGAAGTCGCCGTCAAAGTCGAGCACGATGCGCTTGGCGGTAAACGTCTCGCGGCGGTAAGGCACCGAGGCGGCATCGCCGAAGCTCTGGGTCTGCATATTCTCAAACCACTCACCGCTCCACAACGTGAGCAGCAGGTGTTTCTTCTCTGCCGTTGACTGCAGCATACCCGAGTCGGCCAGGATGATGGCATGGTCTTCATAGCTGGCCGTCATGCGGTAAATCATGATGCCATAGAGCTTACCGGTCTTCATGTCCTTCTTCTGCACATAGAGGTTGCAGTTGGGGATGCCGCTATAGAAGATGCCTTCGGGTATCTCCAGTTCAGGGCTCTTCTGCTTTACCGAGATAAACAGCTGGGCCATCTTCTGGTTGGCTATAGGGCCTATTTGGTTCTGGAATATGAAGCTCACGCCGGTGGTGACCACTGCAAAGACGATGAGCGACCTGAAGGTCTGCATCAGCGAGATTCCCGCAGCCTTGATGGCCGTGAGCTCACTGCTCTCGCCCAAGTTGCCAAAAGTGATAAGCGAAGAAAGCAACAGTGCCAGCGGAAGCGCCTGGGGTACGAACATCAGGCCCATATACCAGAACAGCTGACCCATAATGTCGAGAGTCAGACCCTTGCCTATCAGTTCGTCTACAAACTTCCACAGAAACTGCATCATCAGAACAAAGAGGCTGATGCAGAACGTACCGCAGAAGAGCAGGCTGAATTGCCTGAGGATGAATATATCTAATTTCTTTATTCGCAGCATAATGTACGTGGTGACTATATACGCGTGTACATAATTTTGAGTGCAAAGTTAGCATAAATTATTCATATTCTCCTTATTTTTTCACTTTTTATTACTGCCGCCGCCGCTTTTGCGTCCATCCGAGGAGGCGCCGGAAGGCGTCGCAACAAAAAAAACATAGGAAAAGAGACAAAAAGTGTCCGAAAATTTTGCAAGCACGAAAATTTTCACTACCTTTGCACCCGCAATCGCACAAATGGCGGGATAGCTCAGCTGGTTAGAGCGTCGGATTCATAATCCGGAGGTCGTGGGTTCGGGTCCCACCCCCGCTACTGCAAAAGGAGTTACGAAGACTATCGTAACTCCTTTTGCTTTATGTGGGAAAACGATGGAAATTAATAAGATTTTCAGGATTTCCCTTGCTAATCCCAACGAATATCCTTATTTTTGCACAAAAGACTGGATATGAATTCAGAAACATTGGACTTTGTAATATTCTGCGTCTCAAGCGTAGCGGAGAGGATGAAGATGAGCGCACGCGATGTTTATCGCAAGATGAGCGAATCGGGGATTATCAGCAATTACATAATCCCATGTTATGACGTGCTCCACACGTTCTCGAAGCAGTATATCACCGACGATCTCATATCCGTGATGAAGGAGAAAGGGGTTGTCGCATGATTACGTTGTACCATTCCTCCCGGGTAGTTGTCGATAAGCCCGACATCCTTCACTCCCGTGAGAGCCTTGACTTCGGAAAAGGCTTTTACCTTACTCGCTTACGGTCTCAGGCTGACAAATACGCCGAGAGATTCATAAGACTCTATAATTCTGCCGTTCTCAACATTTATCATTTTGACGAGAACCTGGAAGGCTTTACATCCCATGTCTTTGAAAAGTATGACGGCGACTGGATTGATTACATTGTTGCATGCCGGAGGCTTCAAGGCCATACACTGTATGACATAATCGAAGGTGGTATAGCCGACGATAAGGTTTACAACACCGTTGACCTGTACATGCAGGGTATATATACCAAAGAGCAGGCTCTTGACATGCTGATTTACAAGAAACCGAACAACCAAATATGCATTACGAGCCAAGAACTTCTTGACAGAAACCTGCATTATGTCAAATCTATAATACTATAATGTTATGGAAACAAACAAGACTATCCTCCAGATGAAATATGGACGCATCGTCAAGGCATTCGCCAAGGAAGCTGGAATTTCCCTTGACGAGGCTCTTGACAAGTTCTACAACTCAAATACCTTTATCCTTATGGATGAGGGCATCGCCGATATGCAGGCCATGAGCGACATCTACCTCACCGATGAACTTCTCATAGAATACGGCTACAAGAAACAGCCCGGAACGGAAAAGACTGTGGCGTAAATACATTTCCATAGGCTACACCTTAAACGCAGTTGACTTTGCCCAAATTGGGGCGAAACACTCTCCCAACAAGTTGTTGGACAATTCTATTTTGATTTGTGTCACAGATTGTGGAACTATTGAAATTTGATGAGAATATAAAACGGGAGAAGGAGACCACATCTCCCTCTCCCTAAATCTTACAAACATATTGCCTCAAAGATTTAATCCAAGACAAAGGCAATGCCTCCATCCATCATCTTGTCAACCTTATATCAACCGCCTAAACCATTCAGGATTACCAGTTTGACGTCTGACTTTACTTCAGCCCTGCCGGCAACACCGTGAGCGACGAGTATTTCCGCACGGAGGATATCAGACTGTGGCGGACGCAGACCCGTACGACCATTTCCAACCGCGAGATAGAGGACTATGTCTACACCTACTCCGCTGACGAACTCAAAACGCACAAGTCATCCTGCTGCAAGAATATGGGAGACGACGCCTACCAGTTCCTCCTTTTCGCAAAGCTGTGGGAGAAGGCGCGCGACGAGATGAACGCCCCGTGACACTACCCTACTAAGAACGACCAACAAGTAAAGGCCCTGCAGAAGATTTCTGACCAGGGTTGACCCCTTGCGAAACCACACGCGTAGATAACCACAACGCTGCCAACGCGAACCGCAATATCGCCCACACTCAACGAGACACCAAAGAGTCTCATGCTCACGCCATTCAGCAGCGCGGAGATGACTGTTGCTGACGCGTATCGGCCGATACGGAAGCACGTGCCGTCCGATACGGATGCACGTACCGTCCGATGCGGATGCGCGTATCGTCCGATACGAACCAACAATGATGGTCCCGGCGTTGCCAGTGATGTCTGACGCTCCACCAATGGCATCTCCGACGACATTGGCGCGGGAAAGAGACACTGCCGAGGATGACATCTCTACTATAGAGTCTCTCCCTATCATCCTCAAGGGAAAAGCGACATTGCCCGTCAGCCAATGCTCGTGCGAGCGTATACCAAAAGCCCCCCGATGGGCTCGGAGGGCAATATATCCTTCAGTTGCAGGCAGCCTTATTTAAGGACGCTGTCAGGCGATATGCCAAATTTCTTGCAAATACCAATAACCCCTTCTCTGAAACGAGACTCCGCCTCTTCTTTTGTTATGTTAAGCTCCTTCTTCAACTCCACTATTTCCTTTTTGAGCTTTTCTACTTCTATGTTGAATTGTTCGGTCAGTCTATTGGCAGTCTCTTCGTCATGCTTGTCTAACAATTCTTTATGGACTTTGTCTTTATATCTTGACGTAAGCCATATTGTAATGAGGTAAGATATCATAAGAGCCATAATCTTACCAGCAATTTCAGCACCTTTTTTCACACATTCTTTAGACACCACCTCTGCACATTTAGCAGCGGCTTTAGCCCCTGCCTTGGCAACGGGTTCCATTATCTTTTCAATCATTGTTTTGTAGTTTTATGTAGTCAATACTTTTAGACAGCAAATACTCATGCTTTATCTGCACAATCGGATATTTCCAAAGATTCCAATAATTCTTGCAGAAAATATTCGTAGACGAAAAAAGCCCTCCACTCGTGATGAGGGAGGGCCTGGGCGTGGGTGGATGGGGTTACTTGACGAGCACCACCAGATACTTGCTGGTAGACCAGAAGAGTTGTGGATTGGTGATGCGCAGCACATACTGCTTGTTGACATCGGGAGTGAGGGTGTAACTGCCCGAGGGGTGCATGGTGAGGATGCGTGCCGACTTGGAGTAGAACTTGATTTCCTTGTCGATGCGGATGTCAATCTTGGCAAAGTAGTTCTTGTTGAAGTTAGACTGCAGCACCTTGCCATTCTCCATGATATGCTGTTCCTTGAGTTCCTTCTTGGTGCCGAAGACAAACCATGCGGTGTTGAGCTGCTTATCCTGGTTGCTGATGGTCTGGGCCTTCTGCTGGGCATCGGTCTGCAGGTTCTCGACATTGTCGTTGAGGTTGTCTATCTTCTCGTCGAGCTCGGCGATGTGTATATCCTTGGCGTCGAGTTCGGCCTTGAGCCGCTGCAGCTCCTGCGCCTTGTCGTCGAGCTGCTGGGTGAGGTTGCTGATGGTCTTGCGCAGCTCGTCGCCGTTGAAGCGGCTCTCGCGCAACTGCTGCTGCAGGCGCTTCATGAGCTCACGGTTGCGGGCCATGGTATTGGCTATAAACTTGATGTTCTCCTTAATCTGCGCCGTCTTGTTGGCGCCTTCGCCCTCGCGGGCTATGCTCAGTCGGTTTTCAGCCTGATTGATGGCGCTCAGCCCTTCCTGGATTTCATTGAGCGTGCTCATCATGTCATTGATTTCACTGTCGCGCTGGGCGATGATGCGCTGCAGCGAGTCGTTTTGTTCCATATTTGCCAGGTCAGGCGATGACTTCTTGCCCGTACAAGCGCCAAGCAACAGGAGTGCCAGGCATGCGAATAACTTCAATTGCTTCATAGTTTTTCCTTTTTAGATTTCTTATTATTACCAGCCACTACTATAACAAACTCTCCTCGTGGCGAATTCTCGGTGAAATGGGCGATGGCCTCGGCCAGAGTACCGCGCACGTGCTGCTCGTGGAGCTTGGATATCTCGCGCGCCACGCTCACCTGGCGGTCTTCGCCGAAGACTTCGGCAAACTGCTGGAGCGTCTTGAGCACTCGGTAGGGCGACTCGTAGAATATCATCGTGCGTGTCTCTTCGCGCAGCGACTCGAGCATCGTCTGCCGTCCTTTCTTCTGTGGCAGAAATCCTTCGAAACAGAATCTGTCGCAGGGCAGACCTGACGCTACGATGGCGGGGATGCAGGCTGTGGCGCCGGGCAGACACACTACCTCGACACCGGCGTTGGCTGCCTCGCGCGCCAGATAGAATCCAGGGTCGCTGATGCCGGGAGTGCCGGCGTCGCTCACCAATGCCACGGTCTGGCCTGCCTTGAGCCGCTCGACGATGCCGGCGGTGGTGCCGTGCTCGTTGAACTTGTGATGGGCCAGCAGATGGTTCTTGATGTCGAAGTGGCGGAGCAGATTGCCCGATGTGCGCGTGTCTTCGGCAAGCACTACATCGGCCTCTTTCAATATGCGTATGGCGCGGAGCGTCATATCCTCCATATTGCCCACAGGTGTCGGTATAATATATAATGTACCCATATATGGTTGCAAACTTACACAAAAATATCGGTATCGATAACCATTAGGTCAAAAAAAATAATTAGGAAAAAGGAAAAAACGTTAAAACGTGGTGATTGAGACAAAAAAGCGGCGTTTCTCTTGCTCCACTAAAAAGCTCTTCGTAATTTTGTAGCATTATGATGGAGAATATATACAGAGAAACCCATCGTCCCGGAAGAATCGAGGTGATTTGCGGTTCGATGTTCTCGGGCAAGACCGAAGAACTGATAAGGAGAATGAAGCGCGCGAAGTTTGCCAAGCAGAAGGTGGAAATCTTCAAGCCGGCGATAGACACCCGCTACTCAGACGAAGACGTGGTAAGCCATGACCATAACGCTATCCCCAGCACGCCCATCGACGCCTCGGCATCGATACTGCTGCTGTCGTCAGACATCGACGTGGTGGGCATCGACGAGGCCCAGTTCCTCGACGAGAGCCTGGTCGATGTGTGCAACCAGCTGGCCAACCGCGGCGTGCGCGTCATCATCGCCGGACTGGACATGGACTTCCAGGGAGTACCCTTCGGCCCAATCCCTGCGCTGTGTGCCGTGGCCGACGAGGTGACCAAGGTGCATGCCATCTGTGTGAAGTGTGGCGCGCTGGCCTACGTGAGTCACCGACTGGTCAAGAACGACCGCCGGGTAATGCTGGGTGAGGCCCAGGAGTACGAGCCTCTCTGCCGCACCTGCTATCAGCAAGCCGTCAAGGAGGAAGGACAAGACAACCAAGAAGAATGACAAGAATATGAGCAAGGAGATAACCTTTGACCTGTTTATACGCCGCGCCGGACTGGTGGCACTCACCCTGGGTGTGTTCTGTCTGGTCAACTATCTCAGCGGAGTGCTGCTGCCCTTCTGTGTGGCATGGCTCTTCGCCTATCTGCTCTACCCCATCGTCAAGTTTGTGCAGCACAAGATGGGCGTAAGGGTACGTGCGCTCGCCATCGTCATCACCATGGTCATGGTGCTGGCGGTCATCGGCGGAGTGGTCTACCTTATCATCCCGCCTATGATTGAGCAGTTTCAGAAGCTCGGCGACATCCTCGCCCGCTGGGTGAGACAGACCACCCACACCAATGACCTCACGGCATATATCTCGTCATGGGTCGAGGAAAACCATACCGAGGTGGAGCGCTTCTTCCGCAGCGACGACTTCAACAATGCCGTCAAGAGCGCCATGCCCAAGCTGTTCAGCTTTGTGGGTCAGACCGCCAACGTCATCATCAGCATCATCGCCTCGATGATTACGCTGCTCTATATGTTCTTCATCCTGCTCGACTACGAATACCTCACCACCAACTGGATACGCATATTCCCGAAGAAGAACCGCCCCTTCTGGAGCGTGCTGGCCAAAGACGTGGAGCGCGAACTCAACAACTATATCCGCGGGCAGGGTCTCGTGGCACTGTGTATGGGCGTGATGTTCTGCATAGGTTTCTCTATCATGGACTTCCCCATGGCCATAGGCTTGGGCATCCTCATCGGCATCATGGACCTGGTACCCTATCTCCACACCTTCGCCCTCATCCCCACCGCATTCCTTGCCATGCTCAAAGCCGCCGACACGGGGCAGAACTTCTGGTTCATCTTCGGACTGGCCGTGGGTCTCTTTGCTGTGGTACAGCTGATTACCGACATGATAGTGACGCCCAAAATTATGGGCAAGGCCATGGGCCTCAACCCAGCCATACTGCTGCTGTCGCTGTCGGTATGGGGTGCGCTGCTGGGCTTCATCGGACTGATTATCGCCCTGCCCCTCACCACCCTCATCATCGCCTACTGGCAACGCTATGTGACCAAGGAGAAGGCTGGCGTGCCCGCCAGCCAGGCTGAGAGTCAACAGCCTCAGCAGCAATAGGCTCCCCGCCATTACCGCCATGACACCCTCCAGCGATGCCACAACACCGGCAGCTCCAGTCAGGCACACCGCCCTACCACCGCTACCACCCACAGCGAGCCAAATGACCAGAACAAGAATAGGCATAAACTCCCTGTTACCCATCACAATACGAAACGGGTAAAAAAGTAAGGAAATTATTTGCACAGTAAAATAAATATTAGTAACTTTGCACTCGCTTTCAGAAATGATAGCTGTGAGCGACTCGCTAGCTCAGCTGGTAGAGCACAACACTTTTAATGTTGGGGTCATGGGTTCGAGCCCCATGCGAGTCACGAAGAGGAGAACGATAAGTTCTCCTCTTTTTTTGTTAATCATGCACTTGGGGCTTTCAGAAGTACGCTCTACATCGGGTCTGCGGATTTTTCCGGTTGGTAACACCGTATGTTAGGAATAAAGTCGTACCTTTGCCATATGGAACAGACCAAGCTACTACGCGCCATTCTTCCGGATGTGCTTATAGACAACTTCGATGTTG